>JANMCI010000156.1:0-16371 GCA_031361245.1 Rhodobacterales bacterium | reverse complement strand
CCCGGTCTGAGTGTTTTTCGCAACCCCAAGCATCCTAGAGGTGAAAAGATGGCCTCCTTCACAGGGAAAGTCGAGCTGATTGCCCAAAAATTGGGAAACTTGAGCGCGGTTTGCGACACCGGTTTCGCATTGGCTGTCCACATCCGCTATACACGACCAACCCTGCTTTATCAGACCTACGACCAGGAATGGGCAGATCACTACAGCGAAAAGGGGTATATGCTCTCTGATCCGACCGTCCACTGGGGCCTGGCCAATGTCGGGACGATGGATTGGGACCGCCTTGTCGATCAGGATCCCGAAGGCGTGATCAAGGCAGCCCATGGCTTTGGCCTGACCAATGGCTGGACCTACGCCACCGGCCCTTCGACTTCACGCAGCCTCGGCAGCATGACTTGCTCGCGGCCGTTCACCGATGCAGAACGGGACCGTATCCGCCAGCTCATCGATGATATCCATGACCTGACGGAGGATTTCGAAAGCTTTCCGCCCTCTGTGAAAGACCACCTGAGGAACCTGTCGCCAGTCTGAGCCAAGGCACAAGGCCCTCCGCTCAAGGCGCGCAAACCACCGACGTCTCCGGTATGGCCACCGGGACCCCGTCCGGCAGCGGATACCAGTCCATCAGACGATAGCTCCACCCCAGTCGCCGCTCGCCCGCGGTGGCAAGGGCATGGACGGCGCCTTGGGTGCCCGGCCCGGCGGTCAGGCTCGAGGCAAAGCTGTTGCGCTGAAACTGGTGGATGCCGCGGGCAGCGGCGGCCCGACACATGGCCTCCTTGCTGACCTGATCCCCCGAAAGAGCCGCCGCGATCATCAGCGCCAGCCCGGCCAGCAAGGGCGTCCAGACCCGCAGGCGCCGCACGGCCAGACCGGCCACCAGAACCGCAGCCGCATAGGGCAGACCGCGCCACAACAGGGCCGCCAGCAGGCCGGGCGGTTGCGCCAATGCAACCAACTGGACCGCGGCGAGGGGCGGAAAGGCGGCGGTGTACAGCCCCACCAGTGGCTGGCCGCGCAGGATGCCGTAAGCAAGGCACAGCCCCGAGACCTGCACCGCCGCAAGTCCCAACGCCCCGCGCAAGCCGCCCCGGCGAAAGCCCGCGCACAGCCACAGCCAGCCCGACATGCCCAGAAAAAGCACCGCCAGTGACAATAGGATCAGTCCGATCGACATGGCGGCCACCCCGGCCCCGGTCCTGTCAAACCACCCGCTCGACCATCATCTTCTTGATCTCGGCAATCGCCTTGGCCGGGTTCAGACCCTTGGGGCAGGTCTTGGTGCAGTTCATGATCGTGTGGCAGCGGTACAGCTTGAACGGGTCCTCCAGCGCATCCAGCCGCTCTCCGGTCGCCTCGTCGCGGCTGTCGATGATCCAGCGATAGGCGTGCAGCAGGGCGGCAGGCCCCAGATACTTGTCACCGTTCCACCAATACGACGGGCACGACGTGCTGCAGCACGCACACATCACGCATTCATAAAGCCCGTCCAGTTTCGAGCGGTCCTCGATCGACTGGCGCCATTCCTTGGCGGGCTGGTTGGTCTTGGTCTCCAGCCACGGCATGATGCTGGCGTGCTGGGCGTAGAAATGCGTGAGGTCGGGGATCAGGTCCTTGACCACCGGCATGTGCGGCAGGGGATAGATCTTGACGTCGCCCCTGACCTCATCAAGGCCATAGATGCAGGCAAGCGTGTTGATCCCGCCGATGTTCATGGCGCAGGAGCCGCAAATACCCTCGCGGCAGGACCGCCGAAAGGTCAGCGTCGGGTCGATCTCGTTCTTGATCTTGATCAGCGCGTCCAGAACCATCGGCCCGCAGCTGTCCATGTCCAGAAAGTAGGTGTCCACGCGCGGATTCTCGCCATCATCCGGGTTCCAGCGATAGATCTGGAATTTGCGCACGTTCTTGCCCTCGGGCCGCGGCCAGGTCCTGCCGGTGCGGACCTTGGAATTTTTGGGCAACGTAAACTGGACCATGGTCTTTCCTTTTCAGTGCGGCAAAGCGGCGGTGGCAGGCGGGGCATCAAGGCCGAACCCGGCGTCGGCAATCAGGGCGAGATTTTCCAGCAATTGATCGGGTGCCGTCGTGCAGTTGTCCAGCCAGCCGCGCAAATCGACAAGCACGGCCTGATGATAGGCGGCGGCGTCCCAATGCGGGCGCAGATCATGGCCGAGCGCGCCGAACAGGGCTAAGACAACCTCAAGAACATAACCCGCGGCTGTCAGGTCGCGACGAACGCCGCCGCCGCGCAACCGCGCCCCAAGGCGGCGGCCGGCGGTTGCATGGTAGTGCAGGGCGCGGCAGCGCGGGGCAAGCTGGCTCGCGCCGATGCTTTGGTTCGGGCGGCGGCGCAGGATGTGGATATCCTGCGCCACACGGCCCAGAAGCTGCCTGCCGTGGATCGCGGACCCTTCCGAAAACACCAGAGCCCGCGCGCCGGCATAGATTGCCATCTGCTCGGCGATGCCAAGGCGCCCCGGATCAATCACCCGCACCCCGGCCCGTGTCAGCGCGTCCGCGAGGTAGGACTCGCCCGCATGGCCGCCAAGGCCGCGCGCCACCATCCCGGCCCGGGTCGCAAAGACGACCGCAGCCGGGTCCGGCCTGAGGCCGTTGCGCGCCATGGTGGCGTCCAGAAGGTCAAGATAGGCGGCGGCGGTCGGTTGACTGCCCAGCATCTCGCCCTGTGCTGCGACACGCAGGTCCGTGACGCTCAACGCCGCATCGACAAGCCGCACCTTGCGGCGGGGCACGCCGTGCCAGTCCAGCACCTGCCAGATCCAATCGGGCGGCGTGGCGTCGATCTGACCGGGCTTCGTCGCAAAGAGGTAGATGTCGTCGGGCCGCTCGCGCACGGATTGCGGCAGCCGGGTCAATTGCTCGGCAACCAGATGGCCGAACTGCGGGTCCAGAACGCCGCCCCAGACCGCCGGATGCCGCAACGCCCGTGTCTGGGTGGGCCGCTCGGGGCACATGTCCACCGGCAGACCGTCGCGGCAATGGCGTGCCGCGACCTGACGGTCAAAGTCCGGCCAGATCGGCCCGCCGCAAGCGATGTGACGCGACAGGACGCTGAGCGGCACCACCGGTATGTCCTGAAACGCCTGCATGGGGGCCAGATCTGTCATGACGGTCAGAGCCGCGATTCCGGCATGCTGGAAAACGGATACAGCGGTTCCTGCCCGGACCTTGCCCGCACGCAGCTGGCAAAGACCTGATTTGGGTCGCGGCCCTGCAGATAGTCCGTCGAAATGCCGATGCTCAGGCTGGTGCCGACATTGCCGTGATTGTCCGCCGTGATCCCAACCGACCCGCGCGGCCGCTGGGCCAGCTGCGCCGGCTCGACACATTGCTTCATGGCCACATCCACCGGGATCGGGCCGCAGGCCGTCAGGGCCAGAAGTCCAAGTCCTGTCAGAAAAAGCGCTTTCATCTTGTTACCCTCACAATGGTGACACACCGTTTTGCGCGAAACAGGCCAGCGTTGCAGGCCGCCGGGCAATTTCCATGATATTGGCGACGGTCGAGGTTCCTGCCTCCACCCCGATGTCGCGCGCAATCTCGCGCAATTCCTCGGGCGAGCCGTTGTCGACGATGCACCGCGCCGCACCCGGCCCCACGACCGGCGTGATCACCGATTCCGCCGCCCGCGCCACCGCCTTGTCGGCAAGGGCCGTCGCGTCACAGGCCATAAGCGCCAGCAGGGCCGCAATCATCTTGAATTTCATCTTTTCGCCTTTGCATTGACATGGGCGGCGCGCATCTCCTTGCGCACCACCAGCTTCAGGCCTGACCAGACCTCATCCACCGCGCAGACCTTCACATCGACCAGAACATCGGCCAAGGCCCGGTTGCGGATGACATCTTCGGTCACGTCGGTCGGCACTTTCGACGCTTTCTTGGGCCACGAAACCCAGATCATCCCGTCCGGTTCGATCAGGTCGCGCAGTACCGGCAGCGCCTCCACCACCTCATTGGCCTCTTTGGTAAAAAGATGAATCACATCCCGCGCCCCTTCCGGCAAGGCGCGCCAGTTCGGCGCCAGCTCGATCCGGCGAAAAGCCGCTGCGTCGTGCAGCCAGGCAAGGCTGTCCGGCAAACCGACGAAGGCCACCGCCTGACCCGCCTTGAGCCCCAGCTTGCGGGCAAGCGGCGTGCCGGAATAGCCCACGTCAGCCATGTCCGGTGCCCCGGCCACGGCGGGGGGCTGTCGGCCCCCCGCACCCCCCGAGAGTATTTCCAAAGGTGCAATCCGTTCGGCTGTCAGGATCGGGCGCGCGGCAGGCCATCAATAAACCCGCGCTTTCGGGGCGATTTTCTTGAGGCTGATCCCGCCGTCCGCTTCTGTCGTCAGCGGGTTCAGATGGACCGCGCGGTAGCTGAGCGTGACCTTGGCCCCCTCCACCACGGCCAGCGAATGCTTGCGCCAGGTGACGTCATCGCGGCTGGGATAGTCCTCATGGGCATGGGCGCCGCGGCTTTCCTTGCGCGCCTCGGCGGCAACGATGGTGGCCAGCGCATTCGGCATCAGGTTGGTCAGCTCCAGCGTCTCCATCAGGTCGCTGTTCCACACCATCGAGCGGTCGGTGACCTTGATGTCCGCCATCCTGGCGGCCACGGCCTGCATCTTGCCGACACCTTCGGCAAGCGTCTTGTCGGTTCGGAACACCGCCGCATCGGCCTGCATGGTCTTTTGCATCTCGAGCCGCAGCTCAGCCGTGGGAATGGCCCCTTTGGCGTGCCGCAGCCCGTCGAACCGGTCCAGCGCCTTGTCGACCTCGGCCGTGTTCAGATCGGCGGTCCGCTCCTTGGGGTTCACGATCTCTCCGGCGCGGATCGCGGCGGCGCGCCCGAACACCACAAGGTCGATCAGCGAGTTCGAGCCCAGCCGGTTGGCCCCATGGACCGAGGCGCAGCCCGCCTCGCCCACCGCCATCAGGCCGGGGAAGATCGCATCCGGGTTGTCCGCCGTCGGCGCCAGAACCTCGCCAAAGTAGTTGGTCGGAATGCCGCCCATGTTGTAATGCACCGTCGGCAGCACCGGGATCGGCTCCTTGTGCAGATCGACCCCGGCAAAGATGCGCGCCGATTCCGAGATGCCGGGCAGGCGCAGTTCCAGCGTCTCGCGCGGCAGGTGGTTCAGGTGCAGATGGATGTGATCCTTGTTCGGCCCGACACCGCGCCCTTCACGGATCTCCAGCGTCATGCAGCGCGATACCACATCGCGCGAGGCCAGATCCTTGTAGGTCGGGGCATAGCGCTCCATGAACCGCTCGCCGTTGGAGTTGGTGAGATACCCCCCCTCGCCGCGCGCCCCTTCGGTGATCAGGCAGCCCGAGCCATAGATGCCGGTCGGATGAAACTGCACGAATTCCATGTCCTGCAAGGGCAGTCCGGCGCGGGCCACCATGCCGCCGCCATCGCCAGTGCAGGTATGGGCCGAGGTGGCGCTGAAATAGGCGCGGCCATAGCCGCCGGTCGCCAGCACCGTCATCTTGGCGTTGAAGACATGGATCGTGCCGTCATCGAGCTTCCACGCCACGACGCCGGTGCAGCGCCCGTCGGTCATGATCAGGTCGATGGCGAAATACTCGATGAAGAACTCGGCGTTGTTCTTCAGCGATTGGCCATAAAGCGTGTGCAGGATCGCGTGGCCGGTCCGGTCGGCGGCGGCACAGGTGCGCTGCACCGGCGGGCCCTCGCCATATTCGGTGGTGTGGCCGCCAAAGGGGCGCTGATAGATCTTGCCCTCTTCGGTGCGCGAAAAGGGCACGCCGTAGTGCTCCAGCTCGTAAACCGCTTTCGGGGCCTCGCGCGCGAGGTATTCCATGGCGTCGGTATCACCCAGCCAGTCGCTGCCCTTGACCGTGTCATACATGTGCCACTGCCAGCTGTCCGGCCCCATGTTGCCAAGGCTGGCGGCAATCCCGCCCTGCGCCGCGACGGTATGGCTGCGGGTCGGAAACACCTTGGTCACGCAGGCGGTGCGCAGCCCCTGTTCGGCCATGCCCAGCGTGGCGCGCAGACCGGCCCCGCCAGCCCCGACCACAACCACGTCATACTCATGCACTTCATACGGATAAGCGGTCATTCCAAATTCCCTCAGAGGGCTATCTTGATCAGGGCATAAAGCCCGGTCGCGGCGATCACCGCCGCCAGCGAGGTGACAAACATCACCGCCAGCTTGCGCGCGGTGCCGTGGGCGTAATCCTCGATCATCATCGTGGCGCCCTTGGCGAAATGGCGCATCGCCACCACCAGAACGAGGCCGGTCAGGATGGCCGGAAAGGGCCGGGCAAAGGTCGCCAGCACCTCGGCCCGCGATCCGCCGATGGCGTGGCCGAAGATGTAAAGCCATGTCGGCACCATGAAGGCCAGCGCCACCGCCGACACCTGCATCGACCAGTGATGCGCCGTGCCCGAATGCGCCGCCCCGCGGCCGACGGCCCGTTTGCGATCTGTGATGTAACGCATGGCGGCCTCCTCAGATCACGAACAGGGTCAGGACGGTCAGCACGACCGACCCGATGATGCAGACCCAGCCCAGCATCTCTGCCGTCCTGATGTCCAGCCCGTGGCCGGCATCAAAGTAGAGGTGCCTGAGCCCGGCCAGATAGTGATACCAGACCCCCAGCAGGGACGCCGCGAACACGATGTCCCCGAACCAGCTGGTCGCCACCGCATTGGCCACGGCGAAATAGTCGTCCGACACCGCCGCCGCCAGCAGCCACCACACCGCAAGCACCACCCCGACGATGATACCGTTCCCGGTGATCCGCGTCAGGATCGAGCTGACCGAGGTCATCTGGATGCGGTAGATCTGCAAATGCGGGGAAAGAGGGCGCTCTGCCCGTTTGGCCTCTGCCATAGCCGATCCCTTCATCCTGAATGACCCGTCAGGGCCTTCGTAACCATGATCTCTCAATAGCGCGTAAATCGGGGCTGTCACCATCCGCGACCGTGCCAAATCCGTCTGTTTTCGCTATCGGCCCGGGTTTCTGGAGTTTGTGATCACGATTTTTTCCGCCGTGATCACAAAGTATCACTGCTCGCCAAGCTTCAGATCCGGCGAATAGATGCCCGGTACATCCTTGGTCACCGCCTGCCCGCAGCGCATCACGCCGCGAGCGGCGTCAAAGGCATAGGTCGGGTCACCGTGCAGCGCCCAGCCTTTGCTCAGCGCCAGCGAAACCTTGTGGCAAAAGGCCGAGGTATCGTCGTCAGACAGAAAACGGTAAAGTTTCATGCGTCACCCAAGCGGCGGATAGCCCAGCCAAGTATGGATATAGACGATCACCCCGAACACCACGGCCGCGGCAACCAGATACAGAATGTCATTGCGCACCGGCCCCGCCACCGGCGGCATCCAGACCGGCTCCATCCGGTTGATCAGGATAACATCCACGACCGCCCAGGCCAGAAGCCCGCCGAACAGCACCACCGAGGCCAGATCGCCGTTCACCAGCAGATGCGCCAGCGCCCACACCTTGACCGCGGTCAGCATCGGATGGCGCATCCTGGTCCGCATCACACCGCGCGACGCGCCCAGACCGACCAGAACGACAGCGACCAGCATGAGCAGGTTGTTGACACCGCGCAGGAATCCCGGCGGCTCCCACAGCACGGTCTCAGCGGCGTGCCGGTAGCCATAGATCATCAACCCCACCGCGATCAGCGCCAGGACCGAGGCGACCCCCTTGCCTGCGCCGTCGCCAAGGCCCGACCTGAAGCCCGGCGTCACCCGCTTCATCAGATGGGAATAGGCCCAAAGCAGCACTCCGATAACCAGCCAGACCATTCCGTTCTCCCCTTGCCCGTCTCACCTTAGAGCGGTTCAGGTTTTAAGCAAAGGCATCTGAAAACGCGTTCGCGTGAAACGAGAGGCGGCGATTTCCCAATCCCTTGAAGCCTGAACCGCTTCAGAAGGACGTGCCGCCCCGCTCCACCCCCAAATCACCTGCCGCCCTGCCGGCGGCGAATCGCAGCCTTAACCATTTATTGGGCTTCGCGGCGCAGCCTGATCGCGACGCCAAGACCGGCGCCGCATCATGAGGGTCCGGCCGCGCTCCATCTCTTCGCTGCCCGTCCCGGAAAGGCAGAAAATGGAAAGAACCCTGTTTGCCCTGTCGCTCGGTCTTGCCGGGCTGATCGTGCTCCCCGGCATGGCTCGCGCCGCGCCGCAATGTGCCGCCCATGACATGGTTGCCGAAAACCTCGCCAACCAGTTCGGCGAGGTGCGCCGCAGCATGGGCCTCGCGCAGGACAATACCGTGATGGAGCTTTTTGCCGCCGCCGAGACCGGCACCTGGACCCTGACCGTCACCCTGCCCTCGGGCCTGACCTGCCTTGTCGCCGCCGGCAACAATTTCGAGACGACGAACGAGGCGCTGCCGGCCAAAGGCGATCCGGCCTGAACCGGGGGCTCAGCCCGCCAGCCCCTTCCAGATCAGCTCCAACCCGATCAGCAGAAGCGACCAGGTGACGATCTGGAAGAACAGCCGCTCGGGCAGCCGCTTGACGACCCAGACGCCAAAGAACACCGCCACTGCCGCGATGGGCATCAGAACCAAGGCGATTTCCAGCGATTCAAGGTTGATCTGTCCCAGAAAGGCATAAGGGACAAGCTTGATCGCGTTGATATAGGCGAAGGCGATGGTCGAGGTCCCGGCAAACACCGCCTTTTTCATGCCCAGTGGTAGGGTCCAGACCTGATAGGGCGGACCACCGGAATGGCTGACAAAGCTGGTGAACCCGGCAATCGTGCACCAGAACAGCCCGGTGCCCCACTCGGCCCGCCGCGGCGCGACCAAAACCACCTTGCGCAACAACTGGTTCAGCGCGAACGCCACCGCAATCACGCCCAGCAGCACCGTCACCGCGGCCTCCGGGATCAGCCGCGCCGTGGCCCAGCCCAGACCCACGCCGAGTGTCATCGAGACACAGGCAATCAGCAGCACCCTTTTGTCGAAGTCGTGACGATAGGCGTAAAGCCCGAACATGTCCGACACGATATAGACCGGCAGGATCAGTCCCGCCGCCGCGACTGGCGAGATGACAAGCGACAGCACCGGCACCGTCAGCGTCCCGACCATCGGCAAGCCGCCCTTGCCGACCCCGGTCAGCACGGCGGCGATCACGGCCACAACCCAGAATTCCCAGCCGCTCATCCCGCCCCCGCTGATTTTCGTCCCGTGTTAACGCAATCATAAACCTTGCACCATCAAGTTCCACTTTGCCGCAACGCGGCGCACTTGCGCTGCCCACGTTTTTGGGCTTACCCATCCGCCCAACCAATTAACCACGTTGCAAGAGGGATATCATGGCCAGACCGAAGATCGCGCTGATTGGTGCCGGGCAAATCGGGGGGACGCTCGCTCACCTCGCCGCCATCAAGGAACTTGGCGACATCATCCTGTTCGACATTGCCGAAGGCACCCCGCAAGGCAAGGCGCTCGACATCGCCCAGTCCGGCCCGATCGAGGGGTTTGACGCCAGCCTCAAGGGCGCCAATTCCTACGCCGACATTGCGGGCGCCGATGTCTGCATCGTCACCGCCGGTGTGCCCCGCAAACCGGGGATGTCACGCGATGACCTTCTGGGCATCAATCTCAAGGTCATGAAGGCCGTCGGCGAGGGGCTGAAAGCCCATGCCCCGAACGCCTTCGTGATCTGCATCACCAACCCGCTTGATGCGATGGTCTGGGCCTTGCGCGAGTTCTCGGGCCTGCCACACCATATGGTCGTCGGGATGGCAGGCGTTCTGGACGCCGGCCGCTTCCGCCACTTCCTGGCAACCGAATTCAACGTCTCGATGAAGGACGTCACCGCCTTCGTGCTGGGCGGCCATGGCGACACCATGGTGCCGCTCGCCCGTTATTCGACCGTCGCCGGCATTCCCCTGCCCGACCTCGTGAAGATGGGCTGGACCACGCAGGAAAAGCTCGACGGCATCATCCAGCGCACCCGTGACGGCGGCGCCGAGATTGTGGGCCTTCTGAAAACCGGCTCCGCCTTTTACGCGCCTGCCGCCTCCGCGATCGAGATGGCCGAAGCCTTTCTCAAGGACCAAAAGCGCCTGCTGCCCGTCGCGGCTTATGTCAAAGGCGCCTTCGGCCTTGACGGCATGTATGTCGGCGTCCCGGTGATCCTCGGTGCCGGTGGCGTCGAACGTCTGGTCGAGATTAAGATGACCGCCGACGAGAATGCGATGTTCCAGAAGTCGGTCGATGCCGTCAAAGGCCTCGTCGCCGCCTGCAAGACCATCGACCCGTCGCTGGCCTGATCCGTTCCCATCTGCTATGAAACGCGCGCCACTTGCAGGCGCGCGTTTTCCATTCCGGCCCCAAAAGATTTTTCGCCGAAAAATCTTTGGCCCCCCGCCCAACCGCTCAAGAAAGCCAGCCAATCATGGACTATTCCAAATCCGGCAATGCCGCCAACCCCAAAGGCAATCCCCGCTTCGACGCCCAGAACCCACGCGGCGCGCCCAAAGACAAACACGGCCAAACCCCCGACAAGGCCACCCTGCTGGCCCGGCTCAAGGCGGCGGCAAAGGCCAAGAAGCAGGGCTGAGCCCCATGTATCTCCGCTTCGTCAGGCCAACCCTCATCAACGGCATGGCCGTGCGCTGCGCGACCCAAGTCAACGACCTGCTCGACTGGTTCCGCGAAAACCTGGCTGAACCTGAACGCTTCACCCGCTCGGCCTTCAGGGCCACGGGCAGTGCCGAATTCACCAAGGGCCTCAGCTGGTTCAAACCCGAAGCCACCGAAATGCTCGCGAAAGCCCGCGACCTCATCAACTTTCTGCAAGACAACGGCTACCCCACCTGCACCCTGCGCAGCGCCCGCATCGGCTATGTCCTTTTTGAGGACGCCCACCAGATCGTCGCCGAACCCTTCGCCGAAACGCCGAAATGACGGGTAGGGTGCGTGATTTCACGCACCTTCCGACGCCAGATACACTCTCACCGCCTCCTGCACATGGCGAAACCGGTCGCCGCCCAGAGGCTTGCCGCCATACCACCGCGTCACCACCACCACATGATCGCGCAAGCCAGCCCGTTCCAGCATCCGCACGATCACCGCCCCGGCCCCCGCCTCGCCGTTGTCCCGCGCCAAAGCCCCCCCGGCGCACAAAAGCCCCCAGGAATGATGCGTCGCCTTCGCGAACTTCTTCACCCGGCACAACTCCGCCACCAGCGCCCGCGCTTCCGCCTCAGAGCCGCATGCCCCGCCCGAAACCGCATATTTCGACCCCCGGTCGCTGATGATGTTGTCGATTACCCGCATCCCTTGCCGTAACCTGCCGCGGCAACTCCTGCAACCTGCCCGGATTGCACCTTGCCAAATACTCCCGCCGGAGGCGACGACGCCCCCGCCAATCCCGCACCCTCCGGTCAACACGACACCATAACCCTATGAATTCACGGGTTTCTCACGATTTCGTCGTTGCCGGCACCTTGACTTCCCTCCGCCTCCCCTCCCACAGTCGTCCAAACCCCTGGAGATGCCATGTCCGATGTCCATGATGAACTTGCCGACCGTCTGATCCGCTATGCCGCCATCGACAGCCAGTCCAATGACGCGGCGACAGCTTCCCCCTCGACCGCGGTCCAGCGCACCATCCTCAACCTGCTGAAACAGGAACTCCTCGACATCGGCGCCGCTGATGTCGAGTTGACCGACTACGGCACCGTTCTGGCCACCATCCCCGGCACGGCCCCCGGCCCGACCGTGGGCTTTCTCGCCCATGTCGACACCGCCCCCCAGTTCAATGCGACCGGGGTGAAACCACGGATGATCCGCGGCTACAACGGTGGGGCGATCAGCTTCCCCGACAACCCTACCCTCAGCCTGACGCCCGAGCATAACCCCTATCTCGCCACCAAGATCGGCCACGACATCATCACCGCCTCCGGCCTCACGCTGCTCGGCGCCGACGACAAGGCCGGGGTCGCCATCATCATGACTGCCGCCCGCCACCTGCTCGCCAACCCCGGGATCGCCCATCCGACCCTGCGCATCGCCTTCACCCCGGACGAGGAAATCGGCCGCGGCGTCAACAAGCACCTGCCCGCCGACCTCAAGGCCGACTTCGCCTATACGTTCGACGGCGGTGCTGTGGGCGAGATCGAATATGAAAGCTTTTCCGCCGACGGCGCACAGGTCAGGATCACCGGCGTCTCCGCCCATCCGGGCTACGCCAAGGGCAAGATGGTCAACGCCCTGACGCTGGCCGCCAAGCTGGTCCACACCCTGCCCGCCCACATGACCCCGGAACTGACCGAAGGGCGCGAGGGGTTCATCCACCTCATCGAACAGGCCGGCAGCGCGGCCGAGGTTGTCCTGAAATTCATCCTGCGCGACTACGAGCGTGACGGCCTTGCCGCCAAGGGTGCACTCCTGCGCCAGATCGCCGCCGCTGTCGCCGCCACCGACCCGCGCGCGACCATCACCGTCACCATCACACCCCAGTACCGCAACATGCGTTACTGGCTGGAACGGGACATGACCCCCGTCACCCTTGCCCAGGACGCCGCCCGCGCCATCGGCCTTGATCCGGTGTCGGTCCCGATCCGTGGCGGCACCGACGGCTCCCGGCTGACCGAAATGGGGGTGCCCTGCCCGAACCTCTTCACGGGCATGCAGGACATCCACGGCCCGCTCGAATGGATCTCGGTGCAGGACATGGCCGAGGCCACCAGCCTTTGTCTTGCCATCGCGGGGCGGGCCGCCAAATCCTGACCCCATCGCCTGTCCACAGCTTTCCCGCGAGGGTCCGGAGGGGTGACCCCCCCGGTCGCGGCTGCCCGAAATGAAACCGATTTCGCCCTACCACAAGCCCGGTTTTTATGAGGACGCCCTCGCCAAGGGCCGCCACCGCGACATCGTGGGCGGCAGATGGGACGAAACGGGCCGCATCCAGATGGCGCTTCTGCGCGAGGCGGGCCTGCTTGCGCACCACCGCCTGCTCGACATCGGCTGCGGCTCTTTGCGTCTGGGCTGCAAGGCGGTGCCCTATCTTGCCCGTGGCAACTACTGGGGCACCGACCTTTCCGCCGCCCTGATGCACCATGGCCGCGAGGCAGAGTTTGATGACCCCGCCTCCCTGCCCGCCGACCACCTGATCGCCGACGCCAATTTCGATTTTCAGGGCATCCCTGCCGACATCGACTTTGCCATCGCCTTTGCCGTCTTCACCCATTTGCCGATGGACCACCTGCGCCGCGCCCTGACCCATATCCACGCGCGCTTCCCCTCCCTGCAACGCCTGCTTTTTACGGTCTTTCTGGCCCCGGACGCGGCTCAGGCCTCCGCCTCGGTCCGCCAGCCCGACGGCGTCGTCACCCATCCGCACCGCGCGCCCTACCACTTTCTTGCGGCCGATATCCGGGCTCTGGCCCTGAACGCCGGGTTTGAGTGCACCGCCCACGACAGCCGACTGCCGCGCGGGCAGGTGCTTTTTGTCGCAACGCGGTCCGGCCAATTGGACTGATCGCGCATTCCTTGGCGTCGAAGCCCGCGTCTTTGGCCAATAATGACTGAAAACGAACATCAGGTCGCGGCAGGCATCAACCCGACCACCGCGATTGAACCGGCGCGATGCTCTCCCCGCCGTGGTACAGCAGGGTTGCTTTCTCGGGCGCTCCGTTCGACACTCGTTTCATTGGACCGAAAGGAAAATCATGCGCGCCCTTTGCCTGTTCTGCTGCCTTGCATTTCCGTTCAGCGTTGGTGCTGAAACCATCTCCGACGAAATCGGCCGCCTTGGCCTCGCCCCGGTCGAGGCCCGTCTGGCGGCCCTGCCCGCCCCTGCCGACGCCGACCGCTTTGCCTTGGGAGGTGTGCGCTTCCTGCGCGCCATCGAAGGCACATTTCAGGAACGCTGGGCCATGGGCATGACCGACCGAACCGGGATGCTGCCATTGCTGCGCCTGCCGCTTGCCGACAACCCCAACCCGGCCGCCTTTGCCCCTGCGGCCTTTGTCGGGATCTTTGCCCATGCTGCCGACCGGCTGACGGCGGCACAAGGCGACCTTGCCGCCATTCCGGCCTCTTCTGATTTCGGCCTTGAAATATCCCTTGATGACATCTGGTTCGACGTGAATTCCGACGGCACCCGCAGTACTGGCGAGGGCATCGGCGACATCCTCGGCGCGGTGGTGACGGGCGGCATGGACAGCGGCGCCGCCGGTGCTGCGCCCGCGCTGCCCGTCGTGCGCTTTGATGTGGCGGACGCGGCCTGGCTTGCCGCTTACGCCGACCTTCTGAACGGCGTCTGTGCCATGATCAGGGCCTATGATCCGACCGAACCCATCACCCGCGTCATGTCGGCCCGCGCCGCGATGGAGGCGCTGGGTCCGGTCATGGCCGACATCCTTTCTGGCGGCAGCAGAAACCCCGACACCTTTGACCTCATCGCCATGGTGCTGGCCACCCTGAACCAGACGCCCGACACCGCCCTGATGGCACAGGCCCAGTCCCATCTGCTGGCCACCGTCGCCCAAAACCGCGAATTCTGGGCCAGGGTCGCGGTCGAGACCGACAATGACCACGAATGGCTGCCAAGTGACCAGCAAACCTCGGCACTGGGCATCGAGGTGCCGAAAGGCGCCGGAACCCACTGGCTGGCCGTGCTGGGTGATTTCGAAGCGGTCCTGAAGGGGCAGAAACTGATGCCCTACTGGCGCGTCGGCGCCCCCGCAGGTATCAATGTCGCCAAGATCTTCACCGACCCGCGCCCGATTGATCTGGCCGGTTGGCTGCAGGGCTGGGCCGCCCTCCCCTACCTTGAAAAAGGCCCTCTGGTCAGCACCGAAAACGCCGCAGCCTTTGACCGACTGACCTCCGGCCAGGCGCCCCTGTTCGCGATCTATCTGAACTAGCCTCAGATATTGCTGAATTATTACGTGTGATCACAAGGAAAAATTTTGTGATCACATATGTCGCTTTTCCCGGCCGATCCGACGAATGGCGTTTTGCAGGCGCCCGTTTCCGTGCCATCACCGCCTCAAATTCAGCCAGCGAGGCGATCCATGAACATCCACGAATATCAGGCCAAGGCCCTTTTGCGCAGTTACGGCGTGCCGGTTTCCGACGGCCGCCCCGTCCTGCGCGCCGAAGAGGCCAAGACCGCCGCGGGTGAGCTGGACGGCCCGCTCTGGGTGGTCAAGGCGCAGATCCACGCCGGGGGCCGCGGCAAGGGCAAGTTCAAGGAACCCGAGGCCGGCGAAAAGGGCGGCGTCCGTCTCGCCCGCTCGGTCGGCGAGGCTGCCGAGTTCGCCCGCCAGATGCTGGGCCGCACCCTTGTGACCGTCCAGACCGGCTCCGCGGGCAAGCAGGTCAACCGCATCTACATCGAAGACGGCTCTGAGATCGCCCGCGAGCTTTACCTCGCCGTGCTGATCGACCGCCAATCCTCGCGCATTTCCTTCGTCTGCTCCACCGAAGGCGGCATGTCGATCGAGGATGTCGCCCACGACACCCCCGAAAAGATCCTGACCTTCACTGTCGATCCCGCCTCTGGCCTCAGCGATTTCCACGGCCGCCGCGTGGCCTTTGCCCTTGGGCTGGAGGGCAACCAGATCAAGCAATGCGTCGGCATCATCAAGAATCTCTACCGAATGTTCGTCGAAAAAGACATGGAGATGCTCGAGATCAACCCCCTCGTCGTGCTCAAGGACGGCAACCTCAAGCTTCTTGACGCCAAGATGAGCTTTGACGGCAACGCCATGTACCGCCACCCCGACATCGCCGCCCTGCGCGACGAAAGCGAAGAAGACCCCAAGGAGCTTGCCGCCTCCAAGTTCGACCTGAACTACATCGCCCTCGACGGCGAAATCGGCTGCATGGTCAACGGCGCGGGCCTTGCGATGGCCACCATGGACATCATCAAGCTTTACGGCGCCGAACCCGCCAACTTTCTGGATGTCGGCGGCGGCGCCACCAAGGAAAAGGTCACCGAGGCGTTCAAGATCATCACCTCCGACCCGCAGGTCAAAGGCATCCTCGTCAACATCTTCGGCGGCATCATGCGCTGCGACATCATCGCCGAAGGCGTGATCGCGGCTGTGAAAGAAGTCGGCCTCAAGGTCCCGCTGGTCGTCCGCCTTGAAGGCACCAATGTCGAGCTTGGCAAAGACATCATCCGCAACTCGGGCCTGAACGTCATCGCAGCGGATAATCTCAGTGATGCGGCGCAGAAGATCGTCAAAGCGGTGAAGGGTTAATCACATGTCCGTTCTCGTCAATTCCAGCACCCGCGTCATCTGCCAGGGCTTCACCGGCAGCCAAGGCACCTTCCACTCCGAACAAGCCGTGGCTTACGGCACCAAGATGGTCGGCGGCGTGACACCGGGCAAGGGCG
>JANMCI010000130.1:0-4682 GCA_031361245.1 Rhodobacterales bacterium | reverse complement strand
GGCGTCATCGGCTGCATCAGTTGCGCCATCGTGCGCATTGCCTCTTTCATCACCGCGGTCGAGCCAGTGGCGCGGGCCAGCGTGTTGGTGAATTCGTAAAGCTTGGCGATGGCCTTGTTGAAGGCAAAGCCTTCGATGCTGTGGGTGACGTCATGCACCGCGCGCGCCGTGGCGCGGCGCAGCGCGTCGTCGCCATCACCCTGATGGCTGGCCGGCATGTCACTGATGCGGGCAGACAGTGCCCAGACCCGCGACAGATGCTTGAAGGTCGCCTCGGCCCCGCTGGCGGTCCATTCGACATCCCGCTCGGGCGGGCTGTCGGACATCACGAACCAGCGGGCGGTGTCTGCGCCGAACGAGGCGATGATGTGCATCGGATCGACGACGTTCTTCTTGGACTTCGACATCTTGGCCGACGGAATGATCTCGACCAGGGTGGTTGCGGCCGCGACCAGAATCTCCTGCAACTGCTCCTCGCTCAGCTCTGACAGGTCCGAGTGGTAATTGGCGCGCAGGAAAGCGACCGGTTCGTTGCGCAGATTGAAGCGCACCACCTCTTCGGGCAGGTGATAGACCGGGCGGCCGGCAGGATCGGTGGTCTTGTAGATCTCGTGCGTGACCATGCCTTGGGTGAAGAGCGCGTTGAAAGGTTCGATCGCGGTGGCGGGCAGGTGGCCGGTGGCGTGCATCGCGCGGGCAAAGAAGCGCGAGTACAAAAGGTGCAGGATCGCATGTTCCACCCCGCCGATATATTGATCGACGTTCATCCAATACGCGGTTTCGGCCGGATCGGTGGGTGTCGCGGCCCGGGGTGCGGTGAAGCGGGCGAAGTACCACGACGAATCGACGAAGGTGTCCATCGTGTCGGTTTCACGGCGCGCGCCCGCCCCGCATTTCGGGCAGGTGCAGTTGCGCCATGTCGGGTGGCGGTCAAGGGGATTGCCGGGGATGTCGAAGCTCACATCATCGGGCAGGCGGACGGGCAGGTTTTCCTTGGCCTCGGGCACGACACCGCAGGCGGCGCAATGAATCACCGGGATCGGGCAGCCCCAGTAGCGCTGCCGCGACAGGCCCCAGTCGCGCAGGCGGTATTTGGTGACGCCCTGCCCGATGCCTCGGGATTCGCAGACCGCGATGGCGGCGGTCACGGCCTCTTCGCCGGTTTGCAGCTCATTGCCCGCGAAGTTGCGGACATAGCGGACCCGTTCGGTCTTTGGCGGCACATAGGCTGCGCTCAGCGGTTCCTCCGCCGCGCCTTCGGCGACGAAGACCGACGGGATGGGCAGGCCGTATTTGGTGGCGAATTCAAAGTCGCGCTCATCATGCGCCGGGCAGCCGAAAATCGCCCCGGTGCCATAGTCCATCAGGATGAAATTGGCGATGTAGACCGGCAAAGTCCAGGAACTGTCCAAGGGATGCAAGACCCTGACCCCGGTGTCCATGCCGATCTTTTCGCCGGTTTCAATGGCTTCGGCCGAGGTTCCGCCCCTGCGGCATTCGGCCACAAAGGCCGCGACCTTCGGATCGTGACGCTCCAGATGCTTGGCAAGCGGGTGGTCGGGCGAGATGGCGGCAAACGAGGCCCCAAGCAGCGTGTCGGGCCGTGTGGTGTAAACCTCCAGCCGGTCAAAGCCATCGGGCGCGCCGCGGGTGGCGAAGGCAAATTGCAGACCGCGCGACTTGCCGATCCAGTTGGCCTGCATCACGCGGACCTTTTCGGGCCAGTTGGTCAGCCCGTCCAGTGCCGCCAGCAATTCGGCGGAATAGTCCGAGATCTTGAAAAACCATTGCGTCAGTTCGCGCCGTTCAACCGCAGCACCCGAGCGCCAGCCCTTGCCGTCGATCACCTGTTCGTTGGCCAGCACGGTCATGTCGACCGGGTCCCAGTTGACCACGGCGTTCTTGCGATAAGCCAGACCCTTGCCCATCATGTCGATGAACATGGCCTGCTGCTGGCCGTAATACTCCGGGTCACAGGTCGCGAACTCGCGCGACCAGTCGAACGACAGGCCCAGAGGTTTCAGCTGCGCCTTCATTTCGGCGATGTTGCCATAGGTATAGTCCTTGGGGTGAATGCCCGTCGCCATCGCCGCATTCTCGGCCGGCATCCCGAACGCGTCCCACCCCATCGGATGCAGCACCGAAAACCCCTGCGCGGCCTTGTAGCGCGCCACCACATCGCCCATCGTGTAATTGCGCACATGCCCCATGTGGATGCGCCCCGACGGATAGGGGAACATCTCCAGCACATAATACTTGGGCTTTGCCGGGTCGCGCCGCGCCGCAAAGACGCCGGCCCGGTCCCAGGCCTCCTGCCATCTTGCTTCGATCACCGCAGGTTCATAGCGCGACATGTCCGGCCTCATTCCCAATCACCCGGCGGAATTACACCGGCCCGAGGGGAAAGGTCCAGCGGCTTACAGCTTGCCGTCCGCAATCCGCAATTCACGCGCCCGCGTCAGAATGGCGTCCTCGATGGCGCGGATCGTGGCCGGATCGACTGCCCCGCCGCCCTGCGTCTGCATCGCCAGCTTCAGGCTGCGGGCATCCAGTGCGGGGTCCTGCACATAGATCGTGGCCCGGTACGCCCGCCCGCCACCCGGTGGTCGGCCATAGCCCGTCACGATCACCCCGGTGAACGGGTCCACCGATTCCACCGGCAGAAAGTTCAGCACATCCAGCGCCGCCTCCCAGATGTACTTGTTCACCTTGATCGTGGTGTTGGGATTGTCACCCTTGCGGAACAGATCCCGCAGGGTCGAGCGCTCGCCCGGCCCGGTGCGGGTGATCCCAAGCGCCGCGTCCGTCTGCTCCTGCGCGATCTGCGAGGCCGTGCGCCGTTCCGCCCCGCCATTGCCGCCCAGAATGCCGCCCAGACCGCTGGAGCGTGATCCGCCGCCGCCACAGGCCGCCAGAGACGTGACCATCAGGATGGCCAGCGCAGCATTGAAACGACGGTGAAAACGCATGAAGGCCCCCGGGTGTAGCAAGGCTGCTCTTGGGGGTTGTCTAGCCCACGGCCACCAGACTGCCAAGGCTTTTCCCAGCGCGCGCCTTGCCCCCGCCCGCCGAATCGAACGGGAATCGCCTGCCGGTTGATCGACCCTTGCGCACAGGACTTGGGCAAAAGCGGGGCGGTCGCAGGGCGGTGCACGTCTCGCAACTGGTGATGAAACCGTGCTAAACACGCTTTCAACGGCATTTATGTCCCCCAAGAGGACGTGACCATGGCGGAACTGTGGCAAAGCTGCACCAAGTGTTTTCCGTTAGCCCCGCCGTCCTGCGACTCGCGTTGCAATCGTGGCCCTGACAGACGAAATAGGCTGCATACCCAGTTCGGACTTCCTGAGTTGGGCCACACCTTGATGAGACAACGAGGGAAACCATGAAAAAGATTCTTCTTGCTACCACGATCCTGGGCATGTCGGCTGGCTATGCTGCTGCTGACATCACCTGGGGTGGCTCGGCTACCGCTGGTATCGCTCAGAACGGCACCGCAAATCTTGGCCTTGCTAACCCGAACGCTGCGGTTGACGGCGATGGCGTGCTCCTGACGGACGACGCGTTCCATACCTATTCGTCTGCCAACTTGGCTGTGACCATGTCGGGCACTTCGGACTCGGGCCTGACCTTCGGCGCGACCTTCGACCTGACCGCCGGCACGTCCTATACGCTCGCTGACGATGATGGCTTCGCCAACGAAGGCGCAGTTTTCGGCATGCCGACCGTGTTTGTCGAAGGCTCCTTCGGCAAGTTGGCGTTCTCGACCGACAACTATGACTTCTACGACGACAGCAATGCCGGCGGCGATGTTGAATACACCGGCACCTTCAGCGGTTTTTCGGTCGGCGTGATTGCTGACGTCGACACCAACAATGCGTCGGCAAAGGTCGGCTACACCGTTGGGGCTCTGGCTCTGTCGGCAAACGCAGACACCTACGACCTCTGGAACGTCGAAGGCACCTACACGATGGGCGCCATCGCGATCACCGCTGCAACCGACGAGTCGTCGAATTCGTCCTTGAAGCTGGCCTACTCGAACAACGGCATGTCGGCTTCGGCCAAGTACAACACCAACTCCGGCACCGACAATCCGTCGGTTGACGTTGCGGTTGGCTACTCGGCCAACGGTCTGTCGGTCAACGCCAGCGCTGACGACGTCAGCAAGGCGAACCACACCTACCAGATCTGGACCGTCACAGCGTCCTACGATCTCGGCGGCGGCCTGTCGGTCGAAGGTGGCACCAACTACACGCAGGACATGATGGTCGGCGCAAAGATGTCGTTCTGATCCACCCGGATCTGAACTCAAGGAAAGAGCGGGCCCACTGGCCCGCTCTTTTCATTCTGGCCCGCTCTTTTCATTTTGGCCCCCACTTCTCATTCTGACCTGCTCTTTTCATTGCCCAGCCTTTGCGGCACAAACGGCCCATGTCCCTGACCGCCATCCTGTCCCGCATCACCGCAGCCGAGGTTGCAAGTCACCGCGCCCCCGGCTCTGTCACCCTTGTCGCCGTGTCCAAGGTCCAGCCCGCCGACCGGGTTCTGGCCGTGCTCAAGGACGGACAGCGCGTCTTTGGCGAGAACTATGTCCAAGAGGCCGCCGCGAAATGGCCCGCCTTCCGGGCGCAGTTCCCGGGCGTCCAGCTTCACATGATCGGCCCTCTGCAATCGAACAAGGC
>JANMCI010000097.1:0-6636 GCA_031361245.1 Rhodobacterales bacterium | reverse complement strand
GCACTTGCCCTATCCCCTTGCCCTTGGCCACGCCGTCCGTGACCTCGGTGTGCCCACCGCCGAGATCCTCGGCCTTTGGCTCCAGTCGCTGTGCGCCCAGCTTGTCTCGGTTGCCGTCCGCTTCATGCCCATGGGTCAGGCCCGGGCCCAGCAGATCCTTGCGGCCCTGACCCCGATGATCGCCCGGATCGCCGCCACCCTGTCTGCTGCCACTCCCGACGATCTGGACAGCTTCACGCCCGGCGCCGACATGGCCGCAATGCGCCACGAAACTCAGGAAATCAGGATATTTCGCACGTGACCACAGCATCCCCTCACGGCCCCTTGCGCGTCGGCATCGGCGGCCCCGTCGGCGCCGGCAAGACCACGCTGACCGAACAGCTCTGCCGCGCCCTTGCCGGTCGCTGCTCGATGGCTGTCATCACGAATGACATCTACACCCGCGAAGACGCCGAATACCTGATGCGCGCGCAGGTCCTTCCGCCCGACCGGATCCGCGGGGTCGAAACCGGGGGCTGTCCCCACACCGCGATCCGCGAGGATGCCTCGATCAACCTTGCCGCCATTGCCGATCTGCGCCGCTCCCACCCTGATCTGGACCTGATCCTGATCGAAAGTGGCGGCGACAACCTCGCCGCCACCTTCTCGCCCGAACTGGCCGACCTGACGATCTATGTCATCGACACCGCGGCCGGTCAGGACATCCCGCGCAAGAAAGGCCCCGGCGTCACGCGCTCTGACCTGCTGGTCGTCAACAAGACCGACCTCGCCCCTTATGTCGGCGTCGATCTCGCTCAGCTGGAGGCCGATACCCGGACCGCCCGCCAGACCCGCCCCTATGTCATGGCCCGCCTGCGCCAGAACCACGGCGTGGCCGAAGTCGTGGCCTTTCTGGAGCGCGACGGCGGCCTGATCCTGACGGCCGGGGAAGGGGCTCACCCCGCCGCACCCGGAGGTCAACGTGGTTAATATCCGGTCAACGGAAAACGGCAAACGACTGATATTGCATGATTTTCGGAAATGTCCACATGCGGACACGGCGAGTACTGCTCCCAGCAGCCCCCGCGCCGCTCTTCCGCCCGGCCTGATGTCCACCATCCCCGCAGCCAGCAAGCGGCAGATGCCGGCGCAAAAGCGGTGTGGTAGGCCCGGAGGGACTTGAACCCCCAACCAAGGCGTTATGAGCGCCCTGCTCTAACCGTTGAGCTACAGGCCCGCCGTGGAGATTGCCTAGCATATGGGCGGGCGTGGTCAAGAATTGGTTGCAGGGTGGGCAAGCCCGCGCAGCTACCGTTGCAGCGGTGGGGGGGATCGTCTATGGGGGCGCAAACCGGAAGTGGGGATACTGCGATGACCACGGGACACAATGGCCTGACCTATGCGGATGCGGGGGTCGATATCGACGCGGGCAATTTGCTTGTCGAGCGGATCAAGCCCGCGGCCAAGGCCACCGGCCGGGCCGGGGTCATGGGCGGACTGGGCGGCTTCGGGGCTCTGTTCGATCTCAAGGCCGCAGGCTATGTCGATCCGGTGCTGGTGGCGGCAACCGATGGCGTCGGCACCAAACTGCGGATCGCGATCGACACCGGCAATGTCGACACCATCGGGATCGATCTCGTCGCCATGTGCGTGAACGATCTGGTCTGTCAGGGTGCGGAACCCCTGTTCTTTCTGGACTATTTTGCCACCGGCAAGCTGGACTTGGCCGAAGCCACCCGCATCATCAACGGCATTGCGGCGGGCTGTGCCGCGTCCGGTTGCGCCCTGATCGGGGGCGAGACGGCGGAAATGCCGGGCATGTATCACAACGGCGACTTTGACCTCGCCGGTTTTGCCGTGGGCGCGATGGAGCGCGGTTCGGATCTGCCGCGCGGCGTGGGGGAGGGCGATGTCCTCCTTGGCCTCGCCTCCAGCGGCGTGCATTCCAACGGCTATTCCTTTGTGCGCAAGGTGGTGGAGATGTCGGGCCTTGGCTGGGACGCGCCCTCGCCGTTCTGCGATGGCACGCTGGGGGCGGCGCTGCTGGCCCCGACACGGCTTTACGTCAGATCCGCACTTGCGGCGATCCGGGCAGGGGGGGTGCATGGGTTGGCCCATATCACCGGCGGCGGCCTGACCGAAAACCCGCCCCGCGTGCTGCCCGCAGGGCTGGCCTGCGAGATCAACCTCGGTGCCTGGGACCTGCCGCCGGTGTTCCGCTGGCTCGCCCAGACCGCCAACATGGCGGTGCCGGAACTCTTGAAAACCTTCAACTGCGGCATCGGCATGATCGCCGTGGTCGCCGCTGACCGGGCCGAGGCGCTGGCCGGACTGTTGCGTGCAGAGGGAGAGACGGTCTGCACCCTTGGCCGCATCGTCAAGGGCGAGGGCGTCATCTATACCGGCACGCTCAAGTGAAGCGCGTGGCCATCCTGATTTCCGGGGGTGGCTCGAACATGGTGGCATTGCTGCGGGCGATGCAGGGCGACTTTCCGGCACGTCCGGTGCTGGTGTTTTCCAACCGGCCCGACGCGCCCGGCCTGGCCAGAGCCGCGGCGATGGGTGTGCCGGTCGCGTCGGTTGACCACCGCGCCTTCGGCCACGATCGGCAGGCATTCGAGGCCGAATTGATCCGGCATCTGGATGCGGTGCGGCCTGACATCATCTGCCTTGCGGGCTTCATGCGAATCATGACGCCGGACCTGGTGCGGCACTATGGGGGCCGGGTGCTGAACATCCATCCCTCGCTTTTGCCGAAATACCCCGGCCTGCATACCCACAGGCGGGCGCTTGAGGCCGCGGACGGCGAAGCGGGCTGCACGGTGCATGAGGTAACGGCCGATCTGGATGCCGGACCGATCCTGGGGCAGGCGCGGGTGCCGATCATGCCGGGTGATACCGAGGACACGCTTGCGGCGCGAGTGCTGGTGGAAGAGCACAGGCTTTACCCCGCCATGCTGCGGAAATTTGCCGGGCGCTGATCCGGGACGGGGGGCCTTTGAAACGGGCATCGAGCCCCTTTCAAAGGCTTTGGCCCCGTTTTGCGCTGACGGCCCGGCTGAAAACCGTTCGGGCCTGTTTTGGTTTCGGACTCTGCGAGGCGAGTATTTGGCAAAGGTGAAAGTCAGGGGGTTTTCCTTGGCTTTGATGCCGCCTATAGCCGACAGAGCGGGATGCCCCCGTAAGCTTTAGCGAAAGCCTCCACATGCGCGTGATTACGACGACCGAAGACCTGGCCAGCTTTTGTGCTGCCGCCAAAGAGCAGCCTTATGTCACCCTGGACACCGAGTTTCTGCGCGAGCGCACCTATTGGTCCAAACTGTGCCTGATCCAGGCTGCCCTGCCGGGCAAGGACGGCGACGCGGTGCTGATCGACCCGATCGAGGGCAGCTCCATGTCGATGGCGCCACTTTACGACCTGTTCCGCCACAAGGCGACGGTCAAGGTGTTCCACGCCGCGCGTCAGGATCTTGAGATCTTCTTTGTCGAGGGCAATGTGTTCCCCGAACCGCTGTTTGACACCCAGATCGCCGCGATGGTCTGCGGCTTTGGCGAACAGGCGGGCTATGAGACGCTGGTCAAGAAGATCGCCAAGGCTGATCTCGACAAGACGTCGCGCTTTACCGACTGGTCGCGGCGTCCCCTCTCCAAGCCGCAGATGGACTACGCATTGGCCGATGTCACCCATCTGCGGGTGATCTACGAGTTCCTGTCGGTTCAGCTGGTCAAGACCGGTCGGCAGCCTTGGGTCGAGGAGGAACTGGCCGTCCTTCTGGACCCCGCCACCTATACCACCACGCCAGAGGACGCCTGGCTGCGGGTCAAGACCCGCACCACTTCGGGTCGCTTTTTGGGGGTGGTCAAGGAATTGGCCCGCTTTCGCGAGGCCTATTGCCAGCAGAACAACGTGCCGCGCAGCCGTGTCATGAAGGACGACGCGCTGTTGGAGCTGGCTTCGACCAGGCCCACGACGGTCGAGGAACTGGGCCGGTCGCGTTTGTTGCTCCGTGAGGGGCGCAAGGCCGAGATTGCCGATGGTATTCTTGCCGCCATCAAGGCCGGGCTCGAGATGCGGCCCGAGGATCTGCCGAAGCCCGACCTTGCGCGCGAGCAGTTGCAGGTCAATCCAGCACTTGCCGACCTTTTGCGCGTGCTTCTCAAGGCCAAGTCGGAAAGCCTAGGCGTGGCGCCGAAACTCATCGCCTCGTCCTCTGACCTCGACGCCATTGCGGCGGGCGAGCGGGGGATGGACGCGTTGAAAGGCTGGCGGGCCGAGGCGTTCGGCGATGACGCGCAGCGCCTCTGCCGGGGCGAGATCGCGCTGTCGGCCAAGGGCAACGAAGTGCGGGTCGTCCGGCTATAGACGCTTCAGCCGGGGCAGGACCACGGGCATTGTCAGCACCGTGCTGCCCAGCGCCATGAGTAAGAGGGCAGTGAAGGTGGCTGGCGAGATCACATGCTTGTCAAGCAGGATATTGGCAAAGATGATCATGATCAGGGCCTTGGTCTGCAAAAGCCAGCCGATCACCGTGGCCTCCCGTCTGGGCCAGCCCAATATCCACCCCGCCAGATGCACCCCGGCGAGCTTGCCCACGACCGAGGCCGCAAGCAGCAGCAGCGCGGCGCCAAAAACCGCCGGCCCGCCAATCTCCCATGAGGTGCGCAGACCGGTGGACAGGAAGAACACCGGCATCAGCACCGTCAGGATCACGTCGCGCATCAGGTCCACCCGCTCGATCCCGAACCAGCGCGCCTCAAGCAAGGCGCCCGCAAGAAAGGCTCCGACCATGTAATGCAGCCCGGCCCAGTCGGCCGCGAAACTCGCGGACAAGAGCCAGATGAGTGCCACGAACCAGCGGTCCCTCTCGGCCAGCCGCGGCATCAGGCGGCGCATCAGCGGGGCCGCCGTCAAGAAGATCAGCGCAAAGCCCAGTTGCCGCGCCAGCCGGTCCCAGTCCAGCAGGATCAGCGCCAGCACCGCCCAGATCGCCACGTCGTCCAGCGAGGCATAGCGCAGCACCCGTTGGCCCAGCGGTTGGCGCAAGAGGCCAAGCTGGCCCAGAAACAGCACGAGGATCGGCAACGCCGTCACCGCACAGGCCATGCCGATGCCCAGCACGGCCTGCCAGTCGCTGGCCGCCGCACCGACCCAGCCCACCTGTCGCACCAGCACCAGCGCTGCCGCACTGCCCAAGCCCAGCGGCACCACCAGCGCTGCCCCGGCAGTCACCAGCGTTTCCCGCCGTCTGGCCCAGCTTTCGCTGAGGTCCAGTTCCAGCCCTGCAAGGAAGATGAACAGCATCACCGCCCACTGCGCCACGCCGTTCAGTGCCGCCATGACATCGGGCCTGAACACCTCATGATGCGCCCCGGGCGCCAAAGCGCCCAGCACGCCGGGGCCAAGCAGGATGCCCCCCACGATCTGCACCACGACCAACGGCAGCCGGATGCCTCCCCCCGCCAGGCGCCACAGCGCCCAGGGCAGGGTGAATACGGCCAGCAGGACCAGCAGAAAGGCTTCGGCCGTGGACATCGGGATCAGGCCTCAGCGCCCCGAGGACAGCGCGTTGCCGGCGCCCTGCACGACGATGGCGTTCACACCCTGCAGCCGGATCGTGCTCAGCGCCGCAGCGACCGTGATCTGGCGCGAATAGGGTGTGCCCGCGGCGGCAGGCACCACGGGCGGAAAGACCCGGAACTCAAACACCAGCCGACCCTGATCGTCCAGCGGCTGCGCCACCAGTTCGGCCTCCCAATAGCCTTGGGTCGGCGGCACGCCGGTTGCCCGCACGATGGCCCCACCCGGATAAGGCTCGACCTTCAGCGCCGTCACCTGCGCCACGAGGGCGCGGGGGTCCTCGGGAAGCACATAGAGGTCCGTCACCGCAGCCGTCCGCGCGTTTCCGAACCAGTTGAGCGGATTGAACCGCGATTCCTTCAACCGCGCACAGCCCGACAGCGCCGTGGCCAGAACCAGAACCGCAATGATCGAAAGTCTCATCAGCCACCCCCCGTTGCCCCTTGGGTAGCCGATGGCGCGCGGTTTGAAAAGCATTGTCACCACTGGACGAAGCCGCGCCCAACGACTACCTGAACCACAAGGAGACCCCCATGGCCACGACCGCCTTTGAAGACCTTGTCGAGACCTTCGACTTCCTTGAGGATTGGGAAGAGCGCTACCGTCATGTCATCGAACTTGGCCGCGCCATGCCACCCCTCGACGACAGCTTCAAAGTGCCCGCACTCAAGGTGCAGGGCTGCGCCAGTCAGGTCTGGCTGCGGCCCCTGACCCTTGGCGACCGCTTTGACTTTCAGGGCGACAGCGATGCCATGATCGTGCGCGGCCTGATCGCCATCCTGCACCAGCTTTATTCCGGTCTGACCCCGGCCGAGGTCCGCGCCGTCGATGCCAATGCCGAACTTGCCCGCCTTGGCCTTACCGACCACCTGTCCTCGCAACGCTCCAATGGGCTGCGCGCCATGGTCGAACGCATCCGCCAATCGGCGTAGGGCAGGGCTTCGCTCAGGCTCGGGCCCTCACAGTGCCCGACAAACCCCCTCCAGCCACGCCCGCGCCGGGGCAGAAACCCGCCCCTCCAGCCGCCGCCACACCTCGCCATGATAGGCGTCGATCCACGCCCGCTCGCCGGGGCTCAG
>JANMCI010000291.1:0-1526 GCA_031361245.1 Rhodobacterales bacterium | reverse complement strand
GCGATCTGCAACGGGATCGTGCCGCGCGACCGGCCCAGACCGAAATTCTTGTAAAACTCCGCCCCACGCTCCAGGATCACCGGCACCGAGGCCAGCGAGATCACGTTGTTCACGACCGT
Organism: Rhodobacterales bacterium; assembly: GCA_031361245.1. Lineage (GTDB taxonomy): Bacteria > Pseudomonadota > Alphaproteobacteria > Rhodobacterales > Rhodobacteraceae > Stagnihabitans. The sequence continues at coordinate 1,407 of JANMCI010000291.1, read as the reverse complement.
CGGCTTGCCCATGAATCCTTCCAGCGCCGGCAGGGGCGGCTTGGCCCGCACCACGCCGCGCTTGCCCTCAAGGCTGTTCAGAAGGCTGGTCTCCTCGCCGCAGACATAGGCCCCGGCCCCGACCCGAACCTCCATGTCAAAAGCGCGACCCGAGCCAAGAACCGACGCGCCCAGAACACCGGCCCCGCGCGCCACCACGATCGCCCGTTCCATCACCTGAATGGCAATCGGATATTCCGACCGCAGATACACAAACCCCTTGCTGGCCCCACAGGCGAGGCCGGCGATCACCATGCCTTCGATCAGCGTCAGCGGGTCGCCCTCCATCAGCATCCGGTCGGCAAAGGTGGCGCTGTCGCCCTCATCGGCATTGCAGACGATGTATTTGCGGTCGGCTTTGGCTTCGGACACGGTTTTCCACTTGATGCCGGTCGGAAAGCCCGCCCCGCCACGACCGCGCAGGCCGGACGCGGTCACCTCTGCCACAATCGCCGCAGGCTCCATGCCGATCGCCCGCTCAAGGCCGACCAGACCGCCATGTGCGCGGTAATCGGCCAGGCTCAGAGGGTCGATCACCCCGACCCGGGCAAAGGTCAGACGGGTCTGCCCCTTCATCCACGCCAGATCCTCGGTTAGACCCAAGGCCTTGGGATGCCTGGACAAATCTCCGAAAAGTCCCTCGACATCCGCCACGCTCATCGGCCCGAATGCCAAACGGCCGTCCGGCGTTTCGACCTCGACCATAGGCTCAAGCCAGACCATCCCGCGCGAGCCGTTGCGCACCACCTCGGCCCGCGTGCCGATGGCGGCTGCCACCTCATCCGCACCCAACGCCACGGCGGCGCTGTCCAGAGGCACATAGATCTTCATGCCCGCACCCCCGCCAGCAGCCCATCCAGCCGCGCTTCATCCAGCCGGCCCACCAGCTTGCCATCGACCATCGCGGCAGGACCGCAAGCGCACAGTCCAAGGCAGAACACCGGCTCCAGCGTCACGCGGCCATCGGCGGTCGTGCCGTGCCAGTCCACCCCCAGCGCGCCCCTGGCGTGAGCCGCGACCCGGTCCGCGCCCACGGCTTGACAAGCCTCGGCCCGGCACAGCTTGACCACATGCGTCCCGGCCCTTTGCTCGCGAAAGTCGTGATAGAACGACATCACGCCATGTACCTCAGCCTTCGAGATGTTCAGCGCCTTGGCAATCTGTGGCAGGGCGGCTTGCGGCACATGGCCGAAGGCCGCCTGAACGTCATGCAGAATGGGCAAGAGAGGACCTTCGCGGCCCGCGTGGTCGGCCAGAATTTCGGCTACCTGTGCACTGATGTCTTCGGTCATGGGAACTCCGGGATGCTCCTCGCGTGATACGTGGATTGATAGATAAATCAATATCAATATCCCGTTGAACGATAGC
>JANMCI010000003.1:0-3708 GCA_031361245.1 Rhodobacterales bacterium | reverse complement strand
GCCACGGCGACATTAGCTTTCTGAGGCGCTCCGCCGGCGTCGGTATAGTCGACCTCGATCCGGCCCGAGGGTTTGCGGTGGATCGCCTGCACATCGGGCACCTGCGCCGCAACCCGTCCGGCCAGATCGGCCACGGTCACGCCGCCCACCGGCTGCACATTGGACGCCAGCCCGTCCGCCACCGGATAGACCGCCAGAACCGCCCCGCTGAGGGTCAACGCGATGACCAGCACCAGCGAGACAAGGCCAAGGGCCGAATGCAGGTTGCGCCACATGGTCGGGGATCAGAACGTGACGGCGGCTGTGGCGACATAGGACGTGCCCGCCGTGCTGACGCCGTTGTGGGCGTCATCCAGCGGAATTGCCGCCTCGTCCGGCACGTAATACTGGTTTTCGACCGCTGTTTCGATCCGCAGCGTGAAGCCCGCGTTCAGCGCAGTGTCCGGCACATCAACCGCCACCGAGGTCGAAGCCCCGGCCCCTTTGCTTGCCCCGGTCATCCCGTCGATGCCGCGATGGGCGCGCGAGAACATGCGGAACCAACGGTCCAGATGCTCAAAGTAACGCTCGGACGAGCCTGCTGCGTAAAGGGTTGAAACATAACGGCCTTTGGCATCCACGACATAGGCGACCAGAAAGGCCTCGCGCCCGGAATAGTTGGCCATCGTGAGGTCGATGGTCAGCGGACGCGCCTGGGCCTCGGCGGCGAGGGTGAGGCTGAGGGCGAGGGTTGCGGCGAGAAGGGTGGTTTTCATGGTCAAACTCCGAAAAGGGGCGGCACGGGAAAGCAGCGCTTGCAGCCGCGCCGTCCTGCTGGTTCAACAGGCTATAGCTGACCAAGCTGACACTGGGCTGAACGGGAATGCCGTCGGTGGCAGTGGCGGCGGGCCGCAGGGAAAGCCAGACAAGTGCGCGTGCTTTTGGTAGAGGACGACAAGGCGATCGGCGGCGCGGTGCGCGATCACATCGCGGCGGCGGGCCATGCGGTTGACTGGGCGCCGGATCTGGCGACGGCGCGTGATCTGCGCGCGGTGTCGCCCTATGAGCTGATGCTTCTGGACCTTGGCCTGCCGGACGGGCGCGGCATTGACCTTTTGCGCGAGATGCGGCGCGGCGGGGACAAGGCCGCCGTGCTGATCCTGTCGGCCCGCGACCAGATCGCCGCCCGGATCGAGGGGCTGAATGCCGGGGCCGATGACTATCTCGTCAAGCCCTTCGATCTGGCGGAATTGAGCGCGCGCGTCGCCGCCGTGGCGCGGCGCTATGCCAGCCAGCCCAATCCCGAGCGCAGCTTTGGCAATCTGGTGATCGACACGGCCAACCGGCGCATTGCCTTGGGCGGCGCGGCCGTGGCCCTGACGGCACGCGAATGGGCCGTGCTGGAGCGGCTGATGCGCACCCCCGGCGCGGTCGTCGCCAAATCCGGGATCGAAGAGGCGCTTTATGCCTTTGGTGCCGAGGTCGAGAGCAACACGGTCGAGGTCTATGTCTCGCGGCTGCGCAAGAAACTGGGGGGCGGCCACATCACCACCGTCCGGGGATTGGGCTATCAGATGACGGGAAGCGGGGACTGACATGTCGATCACGCTGCGGCTGATGTTGAGCCTGTCGCTGGTGCTGGTGCTGCTTTGGGGAGCCACCGCCATCGTGACCCGCAATGTCTTTGTCGCCGAGATCGACGAGATTGCGACCGAGAACCTTGCCGCAACGGCGCGGCGGCTGATGCCGCTGGTGCTGGAAAGTCTGTCGGGACGCCCCGCCCATGCGACCGAACAGGACAGCGGGGGCAGCGCTGCCGGCGAGGCGGCGGAGGTGCACCAGCTGTCGGAGTTCGACGAAGGCTACGGCAATGCCGCCAGCGGGTTTCTGGCCTTTCAGGTGCGCGACGAGGCCGGAAAGCTGATCATGACGAGTGGTGACGCGGACGATCTGGGCCCGCCGCAACCGCCGCGTCAGGGCTTTGTCCACTGGCAGGACACGCTATTTTATACCGTGGTCGACCGCGCCTCGGGCATCAGTCTGACTGTGATCGAACCCGGCTCGCACCGGGCCGAAGCGATTGTCGAGGCGACGCAGGCGCTGTGGTGGCCGCTCGCCTATCTGGTGCCGCTGATGGCGCTGGCGATCTGGGGGCTGACGCGGTTCTCGCTGGCGCCGGTTCTGGGGTTGAGCCGGCAGATCGCGGACCGGGGCGGGGCCAACCTTGCGCCGCTGGACGCCAAGGGCCAGCCGGCTGAACTGCGCCCGATCACCACCGCGGTGGACCGCCTGATGGAGCGGCTGCGCGCGGCGATGGACGCCGAACGGGTGTTCGCGGCGCATTCGGCCCATGAATTGCGCACACCCATCGCCGGGGCTTTGGCGCAGGTTCAGCGGCTCAAGGCGGAATTGGGCGAGGCCAAGGGGGCAGAGCGCGTGGCAGAGGTCGAGGCGCGGCTGAAATCTCTGGTCGATTTCACCGAAAAGCTGTTGCAGCTGAGCCGGGCCGAGGCGGGGTTGGGCAGCCGGTCGGACCGGATGAACATGACCCCGGTCATTGCCGCTGTGGTGCAGGAGTTTACCGGCAGGCTGACCGATCCGGTGACGCTCGTGGTGGACAATCAGCTTGGTCAGGATCTGATGGTGGCGATGGACGCCGACGCCTTTGCGATCTGCCTGCGCAACCTGTTGCAAAACGCCGTCCTGCATGGGGCCAAGGGTCGTCCGACAAGGCTGATCATCGCCAGGGACTGGACCTTGCGGGTGGTCAACGATGGCCCCGTGGTCGCGCCCGAGGTTCTGGCGGGACTGACCGGGCGCTATGTGCGCGGCGACACCACCTCGGGCGGGTCGGGTCTGGGCCTGTCCATCGTCGCCACGATCCTGAAGCAAAGCGAGGGTGCGCTGGTGCTGACCTCTCCCGCACCGGGCGGGGTGGCGGGGTTCGAGGCCAGGATGGTGCTGCCCTGATCCTGCCGGGGCAAAGAGGCTCGACATTGCCGCGGGGTCTGGCGATGCTTTGGCAAAGAGGGGGATGAGATGACCAAGCCAGAGGTGCTGCAAATGGGGGCCTATCCTGACCGGGACATGGGCCCGCTGGAGGCGCAGTTCGTGCTGCACCGCCTGTTCGAGGCGCCTGACCGGGCGGCGTTTCTGGCCGAGGTCGGGCCAAGGGTGCGGGCGATTGCGACACGGGGGGATCTTGGGGCATCGGCCGAGGTGATTGCGGCCTGTCCGAAGCTGGAACTGATCGCGGTCAACGGCGTAGGCTATGACGCGGTGGACCTTGCGGCCTGCAAGGCGCGTGGCATCCGGGTGACGAACACACCCGGCGTTCTGGACGGCGAGTGTGCCGATATTGCCGTTGGCATGATGCTTGCCTTGGCGCGCGGGATCGTCGGGGGCGATGCCTATGCCCGCAGCGGCGACTGGGCGCGCAAGGGTCCCTATCCGTTGCAGCGCCGGGTCTGGGGCCAGCGGGCGGGCATTCTGGGCTTGGGCCGGATCGGCATGGAACTGGGCCGCCGCTTGCAGGGGTTCGGCATGAAGATCAGCTATCTGGCGCGCAGTCCGAAGGACGTGCCGGACGGGTGGGTGTTCATCGCGGACCCGGTGGAACTGGCCCGCACGTCGGATTTCCTGTTCGTGACGGCGCTTGCCAACGCCTCGACCCGGCACATCGTGAATGCGAGGGTGCTGGAGGCGCTGGGGCCGCAGGGCATGCTGTTC
>JANMCI010000535.1:0-2229 GCA_031361245.1 Rhodobacterales bacterium | reverse complement strand
CTGATCGGCTTTGCGCTGGACCGGTTGATGTTTGCGCTGCAGACGCTGTTCACCTTTAGCAACAACCGGTGAGGCCATGAACATTCTGGAATTCTCACACGTCTCCAAGGGGTTCAACGACAACCCGGTGTTGCGCGATCTGTCGTTTGCGGTGGCAGAGGGCGAGTTCGTCGTGATCCTGGGCTTTTCCGGTTCGGGCAAGACGACGCTGATGAACCTGATGGCCGGGCTGACCTTGCCCGACCGCGGCGAGGTGGCGTTCAAGGGGGCGCCGGTGACGGGGCCGGGGCCGGAGCGCGGGCTGGTGTTTCAATCCTACGCCCTGATGCCGTGGTTGACGGTTGCGGGCAACATCCGGCTGGCGGTCGAGGCGACGTACAAGGGGCCGCAAGCGGACCGCGAGGCCGAGGTTCTGCGCCATATCCGGATGGTCGAGCTGTCCCATGCCGCTGACCGCCGCCCGTCCGAATTGTCGGGCGGAATGCGCCAGCGGGTCGCGGTGGCGCGGGCTTTGGCGATGCGGCCCGAAGTGCTGCTGATGGACGAGCCCTTGTCGGCGCTGGACGCGCTGACCCGCGCCAATGTCGCCACCGAGATCGAGGCGATCTGGCGCGCTGAACGCCGCACCGCCGTGATGATCACCAATGACGTGGACGAGGCGCTGGTCCTTGCCGACCGCATCCTGTGTCTGAACCCCGACGGCACGCTGGGGCAGGAATTCCCGGTCGCCCTGCCCCGGCCACGCGACCGTGCCACCCTGAACGAGGGCGCCTTCAAGGACCTGCGCGCCGATGTGACCGCATACCTGATGGATGTCGGCATCAAATCCAAGCTGCCCGAGACCCGCAGCCTGCCCGCCGTCACCCCGCGCCACGCCATCCCCGGCGCCTACAAACGCGCCGCAGCCTCGCCGCTGGAGACGCGCTATCTGCACTATTCGCAACTGCACAAGGTCTATGCCACGCCGAAAGGGCCGCTGACCGTGGTTGAAAACTTCAACCTGACCCTGAAGCGCGGCGAGTTTGTCAGCCTGATCGGCCATTCGGGCTGCGGCAAGTCCACGGTTCTGTCGATGACCGCCGGGCTGAATGATATCAGCGAAGGGGCCATCACGCTGGACGGCTTTCACGTCGAGGGGGCCGACCCCGAACGCGCCGTGGTGTTCCAGTCGCCCAACCTCTTCCCGTGGCTGACCGCCAAGCAAAACGTCGCCATCGGGGTCGACAAGGTTTACCCCAAGGCCACCCAGGCCGAGCGGCAGGAGGTGGTCGAATACTACCTTGAGCGCGTCGGCCTTGGCGATGCGATGGACCGCGCAGCCTCCGACATGTCGAACGGGATGCGCCAGCGGGTCGGCATCGCCCGCGCCTTTGCCCTCAGCCCCAAGCTGCTGCTGCTGGATGAGCCGTTCGGCATGTTGGACAGTCTGACGCGGTGGGAATTGCAGGAAGTGCTGATGGAGGTGTGGAGCCGCACCAAGGTCACCACGGTTTGCGTGACCCATGACGTGGACGAAGCGATCCTGCTGGCCGACCGGGTGGTCATGATGACCAACGGCCCCCGCGCCACAATCGGCAAGATCACCACCGTGAACCTGCCGCGGCCGCGCAGCCGCCGCGATCTGTTGAACCACCCCGACTACTACAGCTACCGCGCTGAAATCATGGGGTTTCTGGAAGACTACGCGCATGGCGCAACCAAGAAGGATGCCGCATGATGGCCCAACCAACCAAGAGAGAAAGACTTGTGATCATCGGGGCGGGCATGGCCTCGGGTCGGATGCTGGAAAACCTGCTCGACGCCGCACCGGGCGCCTATGACATCTCCCTTTTCAACGGCGAGAAGCGGGGGAATTACAACCGCCTGATGCTGTCGCCGGTGCTGTCGGGCGAAAAGACCTATGACGAGATCGTGACCCATGACGACGCGTGGTATGCGGCGAATGCGATCGAAGCCCGCTTTGGCGAGGCCGTGGTCAAGATCGACCGCGAACGCCGCATGGTTGTCAGCGCCGGGGGCGAGACCCGCTATGACAAGCTGGTGCTGGCGACCGGCTCGGCACCGTTCATCATTCCGGTGCAGGGCAAGGAACTGCCGGGCGTCGTGACCTACCGCGATCTGGAGGACACCAACGCCATGATCGCCGCCGCCAAGCCCGGTGCCAAGGCCGTGGTGATCGGGGGTGGCCTGCTGGGGTTGGAGGCCGCCGCCGGCATGGCCGCGCGCGGG
>JANMCI010000515.1:0-14465 GCA_031361245.1 Rhodobacterales bacterium | reverse complement strand
GGCAGACACGGCGGCGACGTCGACACCAGCCTGTTTGACCTCATGAACGGAATCCTGTTCCAGCAGGCTCAGCGTGACGCTGGTCTGGCCCCCTTGTCGAATGAACTGCGCAAAGCTGGTGAAGGAGGTCATGTTGATCCTAGCTTGGACCTCGTCACCGTATGGCGGAAATCTTCATGGATCGTTAACCGATCGATCCCTTGATTGAGGCAGTTGGATGCCAGTCGCGACTGGTAATTGTGGCGGAAGGGGTGGGATTCGAACCCACGGATGCTTGCACATCGGCGGTTTTCAAGACCGCTGCAATCGACCACTCTGCCACCCTTCCGCAGTTAGTTTCCAAGATTAGAGCCTTAAACCATTCGGCCACACTTCCTCAGGTTAGTGCCCTTGCCATTCGTTCACGGTCCAGAGTCCAGCCCATCCAAGATGCTTCAATGCCATTTCGCGGCCCGTTGTAACCACATTCCAATTTCTCAGTCCACCCATCCCGGACAATACAGACTGCCCGCGCCCGTGAAACAGCGGTCACAATGCCGAAGAACACTGTCGGAGTGGGCAAATAGTGCCCTTCGAGCGATTCTGAAAGAGATGTGATCGGGTCATTTCCGCTGAGCCAACCGCGCACCCTTCCCTGTTTGGCACCAGGAGGATATGATGCCGTCACAGGACAGGCCCAAAATGCGGGCAAAGTACAAGTGCGGCAACAGACCGTGCGAGTGCAAGGGGCGAATAATGGCAGCAGTAACGATGAAATCCTGGATTTTCGCTGGTCTGATCACAGGCCTCGTGGCGGGGTGCGAGCCCGGAGCGCGCGGAACAGATATCACAACTGAACCCTTGGCAGATGCCGCGACCGGCGACGCATCAACGACCGAGGGGACTGCATATCCTGCGGCGGGCGGGCAGGAAGGCGTGGCTGTGGCGCCAGCCAGGTCTGTCAAACTGGTCGACCGAGATGTCGAGGCGCCAGATGAATTCCAGACCACCGACAAGGCGCTTTGGGATGGACGGCCTTCATTGGGGGGTGTCTGGGTCGCAGCCACCAATGTGAAGGACCCCATGCGCGTCATCATGCGCAATCCGGCCAATGGCAAGTTCGTCATCGGTGCTCTTTTTCGGCGCGAGGCAGACAATCCAGGACCAAAGCTGCAGATATCTTCCGATGCCGCGGACGCATTGGGGTTGGTGGCCGGTGAACCCGCCACAATCAATGTCACCGCGCTTCGACGCGAAGAAGTGCCCGCAACCACTCCTGATGCGACCCGCCCGCTGTTAGATACATCAGAGGCTGTCGGAGCATCGACAGATGTTGCGGAAACCGCTGCGAACGCAATCAGCGCGGCCGAAAGCAAGCCCACAACCAGACCCGCTGCAAAACCCGCCCTGAAGCCCAAGACTCCAGTTGCCGATCTAGAGGCTGCAACTGCTCCAACTCCTCCGGCCGACGCTGGTCCCACGATCCAGATCGGATTCTTCTCGGTCGAAGAAAATGCGCGACGCGCCGTTGCAGCGCTTGCCAAAGCCGGAATTTCAGCAACGATCCGCGAGGAAACCAGCAATGGCAAATCCGTATGGAGTGTGATCGCCTCGGGCGACAAGTCCGTCCTGGAGAAGATCAAGAAGGCAGGCTTTGCCGACGCCTATCTCCTTTAGAGACCAATCCAAAGAAGGACTGCATGTCACAAATTCTGCGCCCAATTGCCCGTCTTGCCGTCTTGGCCGCGGTTTCCGTTGCGGGACTGACTCTGCCCGTGAGGGCGTTTGAAACCCAGGCAACCGCCGCCTGGGTCTTCGACATCACAACCCATACCGTGCTGATGGACAAGAACGGCGAACTGCCCATGCCCCCGGCTTCGATGTCCAAACTGATGACGATCAACATGCTATTCGAGGCGCTGAAGGACGGGCGGGTCAGTATGGACACGACGTTGGGCGTGTCGGCGCATGCGGTCAGTTTTACCGAGGCTGGCGGCTCCACGATGTATCTGCAAGAGGGCGACCGCCCGACGGTTCAAGAGTTGATACAGGGTATCGTGGTCAACTCGGGAAATGACGCCTGTGTCGTCGTGGCTGAAGGACTTGCGGGCACGGAAGCGGCCTTTGCCGTTCAGATGACCGAACGGGCCAAGGCGTTGGGCCTTGAGAATTCGACCTTCGCCAATTCCTCGGGATGGCCAGATCCGACCCAGCGAATGACCATGAAAGACCTGGGCGTACTGGGCACGCATTTGATCGAGACCTATCCCGATCTCTATCCGGCCTTTTCTGAGACCGAGTTCAACTACAAGGGCCGGGCACCCGCCAATGCGAACAACCGCAATCCGCTTCTCAAACTCAACATAGGCGCAGATGGTCTAAAGACCGGCCACACACAGGAATCCGGATATGGAATGGTGGGATCGGTCAAGCAGGGCGATCGCCGGATCATATTTGCCCTTACCGGGATGACCAGCGACAAGGACCGTGCCAGCGAGGCCGAGCGAATTGCGACATGGGCATTTCGCCAGTTCGCCCTGAAAACGGTGACCAAGGCCGGAACTCATGTGGCTGCTGCCGATATCTTCATGGGCGATTCTCCAACGGTCGGGTTGACGCCGGCTGCTGATCTGCGGGTGCTCTTGCCTGCCTTGGCACAAGACGGGCTTTCGGCGGAAGTTGTCTATTCAAGCCCGATCAAGGCTCCTGTGGCCAAGGGGACGAAACTGGCTGATCTTATCGTCCACATTCCCGGTTTGCCCGATGCACATGTGGATCTCGTTGCCGAAAGCGACATTGGTCCGGCGGGCTTTATCGACAGGCTGACGACAGCGGCGTTTCAGCTGCGCTCGCGGTATCTGGGCGGCTGATGGCGGGTCATTTCCTTAGTTTTGAGGGCATTGACGGGTCCGGAAAATCGACGCAGGCTAGACTATTGGCCGAAGCGTTGCGTGGCTTGGGCCATGGTGTCACCCTGACCCGCGAACCTGGGGGCAGTCCCGGCGCAGAAGAAATTCGCCGTCTGGTCCTGGAAGGCGACCCAAATCGCTGGTCCGCCGAAACGGAAATTCTGCTATTTACGGCCGCGCGTCGCGATCATCTGGAACGGACGATCCGCCCGGCACTCGCGCGCGGGGAGATTGTTATCACGGACCGTTTTGCTGACAGCACTCGAATGTATCAAGGCATCTCTCGTGGTGATCTCGCCAAAACCGTGGACGAACTGCACCGGCTCATGATCGGAATTGAACCGGAACTTACCTTTCTCATCGATATTGACCCCGAAACCGGCCTTCGGCGCGCTGAAGCAAGGGCTGGTGATGAGATGAGGTTCGAAGACATGGGGTTGGAGATGCAACGCAGGATGCGGGACGGGTTTCTTGCACTTGCGTCACATGCGCCGCGCTTCCGGGTCATCAATGGCGATGACAGTTCCGAAGCAATTGCCAAGCGGATCAAGGCTGAAACCCTCGCTTTTCTGGCAAGGACATGAGCGACGAGATCCCAGAGCCAGACCGGATCGAAGGTGCGCCACATCCGCGCGACACCGCCAGACTGATCGGGCAAGGCGATGCAGAGGGGGCGTTTCTTTCGGCCTTCAATGCCGGACGACTGCATCACGGCTGGATCATCACCGGACCGCGCGGCGTGGGCAAGGCCACGCTCGCTTGGCGCATTGCGCGGTTCCTGCTTGCCACTCCGGAAAACGACGGCGGCATGTTTGCTCCTCCGACACCGCAAAGCCTCGACATTCCTGATGGGCACCCGATTGCCCGCCGTCTTGCGGCGCTTTCAGAACCGCGCCTGACGCTCCTGCGTCGCACCTATGATGAAAAGGCGGCGCGGTTAAGGGCGGACATCACCGTAGATGAAGTGAGGAAGCTGAAAAGTTACTTCACCCTCTCGGCTGCGGATGGCGGGCAAAGAGTGGCCATCATCGACTCCGTCGATGAATTGAACACCTCGGCCGCCAACTCCCTGCTGAAACTTCTGGAAGAGCCCCCGGCAAAGGTTACGCTCTTGCTCATTTCGCACCAGCCTGCACAGCTATTGCCAACGATACGGTCGCGGTGTCGAGAACTTCGGCTGAAGCCGCTATCCCCGGACGATTTGTCGGACGCCCTGACTCAAGCCGGGGGCGAAGTTGCACCCGAGGATCGCAAGGCTTTGGCCGAATTGGCAGGCGGATCCGTCGGTGAGGCGTTCGAGATGACAAATCAGAATGGATTGAAGCTCTACGGCGTATTGATCCGGCTGATGTCCACCTTGCCACGGCTGGACCGTCACATGGCGCTGACGCTGGCCGATGCCGGAGCCAGGAAAGGTGCTGAGGCGCAATTCAATTTGATTGTTACACTCATCGATCTGTTTCTGGCCCGGCTGGCGCGGGCCGGGACACTGCAACGCCTGCCCCCTGAGGCCGCAAAGGACGAAGCCGCGCTGATCCAACGGCTGGCACCCACGCCGACCCACGCCCGGGTCTGGGCTGATCTGGCGCAATCCCTGGGCAACCGGGCCCGACGAGGCAGGGCCGTCAATCTTGACCCGGCAGCACTTCTCATGGATATGGTCCTCAGGATCGACGAAGCTGCGGGCGCGCTCGCACAGAGGTAGCGATGGCACAGACCCCCCCGGACTTGGTTGACAGCCATTGCCACCTGGACTTCCCTGATTTCAACGGTGAGTTACCGCAGCTTCTGGCACGCGCAAGGGCCGCCGGTGTAACGAGGATGGTCACAATCTGCACGCGGCTCAGGCAAGAGCCGCGGGTTCGCGCCATTGCCGAGGCGCACGACGAAGTCTTCTACGCAGCCGGCACCCACCCGATGAGCGCCGCCGAAGAACCGCTGGTATCGGTTGAGGAATTGGTCGCACTGAGCAGCCATCCCAAATTCGTGGGAATTGGCGAGACAGGGCTTGACTACCACTACACCGCCGACAGTGCCGCGATCCAGCAGACCTCGCTTCGTATCCACATCGAGGCCGCACAAGAAACTCAACTGCCGCTGATCATCCATGCTCGGGCGGCAGATGAGGATATGGTGCGCATCCTGGCCGAGGGGATGAAGATCCGCCCCTATCCTTGCGTCATGCATTGCTTTTCCTCCGGTCTCGCCCTGGCGCAGGCGGCGCTGGAGATGGGCTTCTACCTTTCTATGTCGGGCATCGCGACCTTCCCGAAAAGTGGTGGACTGCGCGGCATCTTCGCCGCAGCCCCCCTGAACCGCATCCTGCTGGAAACTGACAGCCCTTATCTCGCCCCGGTTCCCTATCGCGGCCGGCGCAATGAGCCGGCCTACACCGCTTTTACTGCGAAGACCGGCGCCGGGCTGTTCGGCCTGACAGAGGCCGAATTCGCTGCCGTCACTTCCGCCAATTTCGACCGCCTTTTCACACGCGCGTCAGTTTGGGCGAGGGCGGCCTGATGACGACATTGCGTTTCACCATACTTGGCTGCGGGTCCTCGGGTGGCGTGCCACGGATCGGCGGTCATTGGGGCGACTGTGATCCGAAAAACCCCAAGAACCGGCGGCGGCGCTGTTCGATGCTGGTAGAGCGTTGGCGCGGCGAAGCGGTCACGCGCGTTCTGATCGACACATCGACCGACATGCGTGAACAATTGCTTGATGCCGGGATCGGGCATCTGGACGGGGTGGTCTACACTCATTCCCATGCGGACCATGTCCACGGAATCGATGACCTGCGCCAGATCGTTCTGAACATGCGGCAGCGTCTGGCGGTCTGGGCCGATGCACCTACGCAGAATGCGCTGATCACGCGCTTTGCCTACGCCTTCATGCAACCCGAGGGCTCGCCCTATCCGTCGATCCTTGACCTTCGGTCAATTGCTGGCGACTTTGAGGTGCCGGGGGCGGCGGGACCAATTCGGTTTCAACCCTTTACCGTGGATCATGGCGCGATGGAGGCGTTGGGCTTTCGCATTGGCCCGCTGGCCTATCTGCCTGATGTTGTGGCAATTCCGGAAGAGTCCTGGCCCTTCCTGGAGGGGTTGGATTGCTGGGTGGTGGACGCTTTGCGCCGCAAGCCGCACCCGACCCACGCGCATCTGGACCTGACATTGGAATGGATTGCCCGGGTCAAGCCAAGTCATGCAGTGATCACCAACATGCATCTGGATCTGGATTACGATACCCTGTTGGCCGAGTTGCCGCCAAACGTCTCACCAGCGTATGACGGTCGGGTCCTGACCTTTGACGATCAGCCCTGAGCCATGGGAATACTGATCGATGTCGTTCTTCCAGTCTTCCTGATCATCGGTTTTGGCTACGCCGCGGCACGGCTCAAGTTGCTGTCAGAAAGCGCAATTGACGGGCTTATGCGGTTTTCGCAGAGTTTCGCAATTCCTTGCCTCCTATTTCGATCCATCGCTGATCTGGACCTCGGCAGCAGTTTCGATCCTGGGCTGTTGCTGAGCTTCTACATCGGGGCCTTCGTGTGTTTTGCGGCGGGGTTCTTTGGCGCGCATAGCATTTTCTCTAGGCCCTTGGACGAAAGCGTGGCGATCGGCTTTGCCTGCATGTTCTCGAACTCGCTCCTCTTGGGCCTGTCGATCACGGAGCGGGCGTATGGCAAGGATGCACTCGCGGGAAATTATGCAATCATCGCAATGCATTCACCACTTTTCTACGCTTTTGGCATCGCGTTGATGGAATGGGTGCGGTCGCGCGGACAGGGGCTGTCGGGCGCGGCGCTGGGGATGCAGGTGACGCGGGCGATCTTTTCCCAGCCACTGGTGATTGGCATCACCCTGGGCATTGCGGTCAACCTCACAGGATTGCGTGTTCCACTGTCCGTGGGTGCTGCAGCTGACATGATGGGGCGAGCGGGCCTGCCCGCAGCGCTGTTCGGCCTTGGCGGAGTGCTGCTTCGGTACCGGCCCGAGGGCGACAAGGCGTTGATTGGTTTGGTGGTTCTGATCAGTTTGGTTCTGCACCCTGTGGTGACCTATGGGCTCGCACGATTTGTTTTTGGCATAGAAGTTGCATCACTCAGATCGGCAGTGGTCACGGCTGCTATGCCACCCGGCGTGAACGCCTACCTCTTCGCCCATCTTTATGCGACGGGGCGCCGGGTGAACGCTGCAGCCGTGCTGGTAGCGACGGTTTTGTCGATCTTGACTGCCTGGTTTTGGCTGCAGGTGCTACCCTGAGGCGCGAAGTCAGCGCACCCCGCGGGAGTGGAAGATGAAGCCCAGGAAATTCAGCAGGACCTGTGCGGCCAGAATGGCAGTCGTGCCGGAGTGGTCATAGTCCGGCGCCACTTCGACCAGATCCACGCCGACCACGTCATGGCTTCGTGCCAGTTCCTGCAACATTTCCAGCACGTCATAGTACAGAAAGCCGCCATGGCTGGGCGTACCGGTCCCGGGCGCGATGGAGGGGCAAAAGCCATCGATGTCGATGGTGACATAGACGCGGGCGCCCGCCGGGATTCGGGCGATCACCGCTTTGGGACCCAAGGCGCGCGCCTGCCGGACCGACAGGATGTCCGCCCCCATGGCACGAGCAGCCTCATAGCCCTCTCGCGCGGTCGAGGAAACGTTGCGGATGCCGACCTGGGTTATGCCCGTCACCCAAGGCTTTTCCGCGGCACGCCGCATTGGACTGCCGTGCCCCACCCGAACACCGTGCCGCACATCGACAAAGTCGAGATGGGCGTCGATCTGTAAGATATGGATGTCGCCGTGCCCTTCGAACGCCTCGATGATTGGGATATTGACCGAATGATCGCCGCCGATCACCACCGGCAACGCCCCCGCCGCCAGCATCGCCTGAACGCCGGTCCGGATATTTGCATGGCTGGTCGCCGTGTCGGTATGCACGATGTCGGCATCGCCGATGTCGACGATGCGGACCGAGGCGGGCAGATAGGTGCAGTCATCCTCGTGGTCATAAGCCCCGGCATGGCCAAAGCTGAACAGCGTCGACGCCTCGCGCACCGACCTTGGCCCGAACCGCGCCCCCGCCCGAAACTGGGTGCCAAAATCGTAAGGCGCGCCCATCACGGCGACATCAGCCTCAATCTTGCACCAGTCCTCTACATAAGGCCGCTTGCCAAAGGTCGAAATACCGACAAAGGGCAGATTCAGCCGCCCGGTTTCATAGGAATCGGCCATAGGGCTCCTTACTGCGGTGTGACCCCGCGCAACCGTTCAGACCGCCGTCGCAACAGTTCCACCGTGGCCAGCAGCGTGATCGAGAAAATCACCAGGATCGTTGCCACCGCCAGAATGGCAGGGCTGATCGCCTCGCGGATTCCATTCCACATCTGGCGCGGGATGGTCTGCTGGTCAGGTCCTGCAATGAACAGCACCGCCACCACCTCGTCAAACGAGGTGACAAAGGCAAACAGCGCGCCGGATATCACGCCCGGAAGAATAAGCGGCATGATCACCTTGAAGAACGTCGTGCGCGGGTTGGCCCCAAGACTGGCCGCAGCGCGGATCAGCGACTGGTCAAAGCCGGTCAGCGTGGCGGTGACGGTGATGATCACAAATGGAATGCCCAGAGTGGCATGGGCCATGATGATGCCAACATAGGTGGCCGTCAGACGACCGCAATCCAACCCGATCATTCCGCAGGGGCTGGAGTAAAAGAAGAACAATCCCGTTGCTATGATGATGATCGGAACGATCATCGGGCTGATCAGGATTGCCATGATTACCCGCCGGTAAGGCATTTCAGGGCGGCTTAGCCCCAAAGCGGCCAAAGTGCCCAGAAAAGTCGCAAGAATGGTAGCCCAGAACCCGATGATGATCGAATTCTTCGCCGCCTTGACCCACGTCGCATTGTTCCACATGTCCGTCCACCAGCTGCCCTCGCGCGGGATCTGCGGTGCGAGCATGCCATCCGTCAGCAGCATGTCATACCACCGCAGCGAATATCCGGTCCGGTCCAAAGACAGCATCTTTTCGGTAAAGGTGAAATAGGGCTCGACGTTGAAGGACAGGGGCAGCACCACCAGAATGGGCGCCACCAGAAAGACGAAAATGGCAAAACAGATCACCAAATAGGCGTAGTGCCAGATCCGTTCCAGCGGACTTGCATAGGTGGGAAGGGCCATCGTGTTCTCCTTACCCGAGCTTCAGATTGTCAATGCCGATCAACCGGTCATAAAGCCAGTAGAGCACCAGAACCCCGACCAGCAGCATGGCCGACAAGGCGGCAGCCAGTGACCAGTTCGACTTGTCCATATGGAAGTCGATGAAGTTGGAGATCAACTGCCCATCAGCCCCGCCGACCAAGGCCGGGGTGATGTAGTAACCAACGGCCAGAATAAACACCAGCAGCGCCCCTGCCCCGATGCCGGGCAGCGTTTGCGGCAGGTAAACCCGGCGGAACGTGGTCCAGCTGGTGGCCCCCAGACTGCGGGCAGCACGGGCATAGCTGGGCGGGATTGTCTTCATAACCGAATAGAGCGGCAGGATCATGAACGGCAGCAACACATGAGTCATCACGATGATGGTGCCGGTCTGGTTGTACATCATCGCCAGACGGCCATCCTCGCCAATGATGCCCAACGCGATCAGGATGTCATTGACGATCCCCTGCCCCTGCAACACCACGATCCAGCTGGTCGTGCGAACCAGAAGCGAGGTCCAGAACGGCAAAAGCACGCAGATCATCAGGAGGTTGGCCTTGGACATCGGCAGCACAGCCAGCAAATGCGCCACCGGAAAGGCAAGTACCAGACAGGCAATCGTGATCAGACCCGACAAAAGGAACGTCTTGACGAACAGATAGACATAGATCCGGGTATTTTCCGGAACCTTCTGGATGCTGCCATCCGGCGCGCGCTCCATATCCACGGAAATCAGGTAGAAATCAATAGTATAGGCAGACGACGCCGCGCGCATGGCCGTCCAGACCTCGGGCTTGGCCCACTTGGGGTCAAGGGCAATCATCGCATCCTTGTAGGGCGGTGCCAGCTTGTCGGCGACGCGGGCGGTGGCGGTGAACAGCGACCGGGTCTCGGACAGGGTATAGTTCACCCGAGTTCCCGCGATGCCAGCGGTCTTGGCAGCCTTCATCGCCTTGAAATCCGCAGCCAGTGCTGCAAAGGCCGCCTCATCCGGTTCGGTGCCCGCCGGGTTGGCCGCGAACCACGCCCCGACTGCCGGCGCATTGGCCGACAACCCGTCGTGATAGACCGACCGGTGCAGCATCTGCCCGATCGGCAAGATGAAGGTGATGATGATAAACAACAACAGTGGCGCGACCAACAGGAAGGCGTGCCGTCTGGCCCGCGACTGCGCGGATGCCAGCGCGGCCTTCAACGGGCGGCCATCCGATGTCGTGAGGAGGGGTATGGCAGGGGCCTCGGACATGGGTGGCGCTCTTTCTTGCAGTCGCAGGGGAAACGGGGGGCCCGAAGGCCCCCCGCATAGGCATCAGTTCGCAGCGAGCCAGGCGTTGAAACGCTCGTTCAGCTCGGCGTCCTTGTCGACCCAGAACGTAAAGGACGATTCCAGCGCGTTGGCAAGGTTGGCAGGGGCCGTCGGCAGGTTCGGCGCCATCACGGTCTTGCCGTCCTTGTAGATCAGCTCTTCCAGCATGGCCGACTTGCGGGCCGGGCCGTAGGAAATCTGCTGGGCTTGAGCGCGCAGACCCTCGGTCGAGGTGGCGTAAGCGATGAACTCCATCGCCTTGTCCTTGTTCGGCGCACCTTTCGGCACGGCATACATTTCGTTCTCGTAGACCTGGCCATCCCAGACGATGGCAAAGGGCTTACCCTCACCGACGGCGGCGTTGAAAATCCGGCCGTTGTAGGCGGTGGTCATGACCACTTCGCCGTCGGCCAGCAGCTGCGGCGGCTGAGCGCCCGCTTCCCACCAGACAACTTCCGACTTGATGCTGTCGAGCTTGGCAAAGGCACGGTCCAGACCCTGGGGCGTGCTCAAGGTGGCATAGACGTCAGCCGGGGCAACGCCGTCACCCATCAGCGCAAATTCCAGAACGGCTTTGGCACCCTTCTTCAGGCCGCGCTTGCCGGGGAACTTCTCAAGGTCAAAGAAATCGGCAGCGGTCTTGGGAACATTGTCGCCGGTCAGCTTGGTCGTGTCATAGGCATAGACGTTGGCCCAGATGTCGGTCGACACGGCGCAATCGGTGACAGCGCCGGGCAGGAAGTCATCGGCAGCCGGGGTGCCATCGGCACCGGCAGGCAGCATGGCCATGTCGATCGGCTCCAGCAGGCCCTCGTCGCACAGCCGGATCGCGTCGGCATATTCGATCGAGGCGACGTCGATGGTGACGTTGCCCGCTTCGACCATAGCCTTGATCGGGGTCGCCGGGTTGTCGCTGTCCAGCATGACAGCGCCGTTGCCGGTGGCCGCCGACCACGGCTTGACATGGGCTTCAGTCTGCGCGGCGCCGTAGGCACCGCCCCATGACATGACGGTCAGATCACCGGCTTGCGCGGCAAAAGCCACGGTCGACAGCGCGGTGGTAAGGACGAGAAGTTTCTTCATTCGTTAACTCCCAGGTTGGTGAAGGACGGTTATCAAAGCGCCGCGTCCCAGCGGCAGCCCCCTGTTTTGTCAGGGGGAATTACATTGGGTCAAGAGCGCGCGCGTCCTGCGGCGCCCAACCGATCTTGATCTTCTCGCCGGGTGCCAGCATGCGCTGACCCAGCGTATTCCGCGACTTGATCACGAAATCATCCGATCCTGCAACACGCAATCGCGTGCGGAACATATCCCCCATATAGATGAATTCGCGCACTTCCGCATCTATGGTATGGGCTCCGGCCGGCATCGCCTCGGGCTTGTATTCTACCCGCTCGGGCCGGATCGACACCAGCGTGCGGGCCCCTTTGGTCGTCACGTTGACCGGGGTCGCGTCGATCACCTCGCCGGTTTCCAGACGCACCGTGCACTTTCCGTCGCCGATGGTCTCGATCGTTCCCGACAACTTGTTGTTCTCGCCGATGAACTGGGCAACAAAGCTGTTTTCGGGCCGTTCGTAAAGAACGGACGGGCTGGCCAATTGCTGGATGCGCCCGTCATTAAACACGGCAACCCGGTCCGACATGGTCAGCGCCTCGCCCTGGTCATGGGTCACATAAACAACCGTGATGCCAAGACTTTCATGCAAGTGCTTGATTTCAAATTGCATATGCTCTCGCAATTGCTTATCAAGCGCGCCCAGCGGTTCATCCATCAGCACCAGCGAAGGGTCAAACACCAAGGCCCGCGCCAAGGCGATGCGCTGCTGCTGGCCGCCCGAAAGCTGCGCCGGGCGGCGGTTGATGAAGGCGTACATCTGCACCATGTCCAAGGCGCGCTTGACCTTGGTCTCGCGTAGGTCCTTGGCCATGCCCCGCACTTCCAGCGGAAAGGCAAGGTTCTCGCCCACGGTCATATGCGGAAACAGCGCGTAGTTCTGAAACACCATTCCGATGCCACGCTTGTGCGGCGGCACCTGATTGATGTTGCGGCCATCCAGCTTGATCTCGCCATGGGTCGCCGTTTCAAAGCCCGCCAGCATCATCAGACAAGTTGTCTTCCCCGAACCGGAGGGACCAAGCATCGTAAGGAACTCGCCCTTGCCAATGGCCAAGTTCAAATCCTTAACGACAAGCGAAACGCCGTCATAGCTTTTCTGCACATGTTCAAAAGCGACAAATGCATCGTTCGGGCTTGAAGATGCCACGCAGTTCCCCCTGTCAGTCGACCGTTCCTCGGCCTGTTCCCCAAGACTTAAGCCATTGCCCGAACTCATTGCAATTGCGTTCTTGGCGCTCAAGGCTTTGCATCTCTGAAAAGTGGCAATCGGGGGAATTGCGCCGCATTTGCCGCGATCAGCGGCATTGGTGGTGGCAGAGGTCAGAAAAGCGGCAATGAGGGGTTGGCTGAACGACGCCAAGCCAGGATAATCAATGCTGCAGCGGCCAACAAAGGACAAGAAATGCCTAAATCGCGGCCTGCCCTACAGCCGCTGTGCAACTGGTGCGATATCGCGCCAGTTGCGCAGCGGCAAACACCGCGGTCCATAGGCTTTGGCGATTCTGGGCACATCGGGATCGGCGGTGGGATCAAGTCCCACAGCAACAGCGAGGCTGATCCTGTCAGAAACCGGCAGGGATGCGATCGCCAGCGGACCCGGAAAGAAGCTTTCGACGGCGGCTCCATGCGCAACGATCAACGAGTGGCGTGGCAAAAGCAGGTGGTGATAGGTTACCGACCTGATCCCACGCGCAACATGCGCACCGCGCCCCAAAGTCGCCAGATGGCGCGCCCGGATCAACGCCGGACCGTCCGCCCCGTCGATCCGAAGCCCATGTTGCGGCGAAACGACCAGATCGCGCGAAAGACCAAAGAAACCCGCTTTGAGACGGATCGGGCGATAATGGGGCAAATCGCCCAAGTCGGCGGCAGTCAGTGTTCGCCTGCCTCGCCATATCACAGGAGCTTCGCCGCCATCCGCCAAAATCACCAAGTCGCCCGGCATGATGTCCTCAACCCGCTGCTCCCCCGCAGGAGTCAGAATTCGGGTACCGCTGGCAAAACACGGCACGCCCATCATGCTGAGCATTCCAGAGGTGGCGACCTGGGCCGGACTGACGCCGGCCAACACAATCGTGCCGCCCCCGGGAAAGCTCAGCAGGGCATTGCCGTTGCCGTCATTGCTGACGGCAACATCAAACGAACGCACAGACGAGCCGTCCGGATTGGTCAGGTCGGACAGGTCAAGTTGATCTTCGGTCTGAAGACCGTTGATCGACATGTCGAAATCAGAGATCAGATCCGCCCCGCCGCTGGGAGCCAACTCAAAAACATCGCGCCCAAGACCGCCACTCAACGTATCGTCGCCTGTACCACCGCTCAGCCGGTCGACCCCGTCACCCCCAGAAAGAAGGTCATTCCCCGCATCGCCATGGAGGGCGTCGTTCCCCGAACCGCCGAATACCTGATCGGCACCCTCCTCGCCGCTGAGTGTATCGCTGCCACTGCCCCCATAAAGCGCATCGCCGCCCGATCCTGCCGAAACGACATCCGCACCACTGCCACCGTAGATCGCATTGGCATTGGCATCGCCTGTCAGAACGTCTGAATAAGACGAGCCGATGACATTCTCGATGCCCGTCAGCGTATCACCCGCCGCATCGCCGCCCGAGCCGGAGCCGGCGCCGAGGTTGACTGTGATGCCCGAGGTGGAGCCGGAGTAATCTGCCGTGTCGGTCCCGCTGCCGCCGGTCAGGCTGTCCGCGCCTGCCCCGCCCGCAAGGGTGTCATTGCCCGCCCCGCCCGACAGCACATTGGCCGCGCCGTCGCCGGTCAGGCTGTCATTGTAGGCCGAGCCTTTGACATTCGCGATCCCGCTCAGCGTATCGCCCGCCGCATCGCCACCCAAGCCCACGCCGTTGCCAAGGTTGACCGTGACGCCGCTGGTGGAGGCAGAGAACTCTAGAGTGTCCTTCCGCGCCACGCAGAACAGGCTCTACGACCACTCCCAGCACGCAGG
>JANMCI010000504.1:0-9227 GCA_031361245.1 Rhodobacterales bacterium | reverse complement strand
GGTCACATGCAGATTGGCCAGGTTTGCGGCCAGCGCCGTGGCGGGCTGGATGTCCCAGTCGGGCAGAAAGCGCAACTCCTCCCGCCGCGCCATTGCCCGCCCCTCAACCCCCTTTTCGGCGCTGATCACCTGGCCTGAATAGGCCCCCCCGAAAAACACGCTCTCCCCCACGTCGCTCTTGGGAAAGCACGAGCCGTTCTTGGTGTTGAAGGTGAACGCCCGACATTGCTTGTTGGTCAGACAGGCGGTTTCGCAGGCCTCCAGCGTGGTGTCCAGCATCGTGGCAATGTCACCACCGGGCAGGTCGGTATTCTCGCTCAGCGTCAGTCGCTTGGCCGGGATGACGTTGTCGGCAAGGCTGGTCCCCGGGGCAGCCAGAGACAGGCCAAATGCCAGAACGGCGGACGTCCAGAACCCAAGACCGCGCATCGAAATACCTCCACAAATTCTTGGCGGAAACATCGCATGGCCGGGCGCGGACGTGCAAGGATTCTGATGGCGGGTTTCGCGGGCCGGGCGGCGTTAAGCTGGCATTCACCTGAATGCAGGAAAGTGCCGGGATGGAACAGGCCAGAAGGGTACTGGACGCGCATGGACTTCGCCGAACGTCTGTCTAAAGAGCGGCGGGCCAGGCTGGCAGCCGAACGGCTGCTTGAACAGAAAAGCCGCGAACTTTATGCCGCCAACGAAAAGCTTGGGATGCATGCGCGTGCACTGTCCGACCAGATCGTCGTCCAGCGCGAAGTGACCCGCTCGGCCCTGTCCGAGGCTGAGGTGCTGAAAGATCAGAACTCCCGCTTTGTCGAGGATCTGGACCGCGCCCACACCAGCGCCGTCATGGCCGAGCGTCGGCTGTGGGACTCGATCAACACCATTCAGGATGGCTTTGCCGTCTATGACGCGGACCTGCGGCTGGTGGCCGCGAACCAGGCCTATCTTGCGCTGATCAAAGGCATCCCCTGCGCCCCCGGCATCGCCTACGGTGATCTGATGCTCGCAATTGCGGCCTCCGGGCGGGTCGAGATGAGCGGCGCGGATGCCGCCGATTTTGCCCGCGCCTTCATCGCCCGCCTCGACGCCGACCCGGTCGAGCCGATCACAGTCCAGATGTCCGATGGCAGCTGGCTGCGCATCGTGAACCGCCGCGCGCGCGATGGCGACCTCGTGTCGCTGGTGCTCGACATTACCGAACAGATGCGCATCTGGGCCGCGATCGAGGCGATCCCGGATGGTTTTGTGCTTTTCGACAGGGAGGACCGGCTCTTGACCTGCAATCAACGCTACCGCGACATCTATGCCGTCTCGGCTCCGGCCATCCAGCCCGGTGCCAGGTTCGAGGATATTCTGCGCTATGGCCTTGCCCATGGCCAGCATCCCGCCGCCACCGGCCGCGAGGAGGAATGGCTGGCCGAGCGGCTGGAACAGCACCGCACCCCCGCAGGAACCCATGAACAGCATCTGGGCGATGGCCGCTGGATCCGTTCGCAGGACCATCCCACGCCCGACGGTGGCAGCGTCGGCCTGCGCATCGACATCACCGACAGCAAACAGCAGCAGGCCGACCTTCTGGCCGCACGTGAGGCCGCCGAGGCCGCCAACCGCGCCAAGTCCGCCTTCCTCGCCAACATGAGCCACGAGATCCGCACGCCCATGAACGGCGTCGTCGGCATGGCCGAGCTTTTGTGCGACAGCGAGCTCAATCAGGAACAGCGCCTCTTTGCCGAAACCATCCGCTCGTCCGGCGAGGCGCTTCTGGTCATCATCAACGACATCCTCGACTACTCCAAGATCGAGGCGGAGCGGTTGACGCTTTACCCCGAACCCTTTGATCTTGAACGCACGATCCACGAAGTGACGATGCTTTTGCAACCCACGGCGAGGGCCAAGGGCATCGACCTGATGATCGACTTCGACATGTTCCTGCCCACCCGCTTTGTCGGTGATCCGGGGCGGCTGCGGCAGGTCTTGACCAACCTTCTGGGCAACGCGGTCAAGTTCACCGAAAAGGGCCACGTCCTGATCCGCGTCGTCGGGCTGGAAGCCGAAACCGGGATGCATCAGCTGCATGTGACGGTCGAGGATACCGGCATCGGCATCGCGCCCGAATACCTTGACCACATCTTTGGCGAGTTCAATCAGGTCGAAAGCCAGTCCAACCGCAAGTTCGAAGGCACCGGTCTTGGTCTGGCCATCACCCAGCGCCTGATCGAACGGATGGAAGGGGCCGTCTGGGTCGACAGCGAGGTTGGCAAAGGCTCCTGCTTTGGCTTCCGCATCACCTTGCCCGCGTCCGAGGATGGCGGGGCGACGCATCTGCCCATCGACCTGAAACGCGTGCTGGTGGTGGACGACCAGTTCATCAACCGCACCATTCTGGAGCGTCAGCTGGAACCCTGCGGCGTGGGGGTGCATCTGTGCCGCAACGGGATGGAGGCGCTGGAGATTCTGGCGAAAGACGCCTCCTTTGATGCGGTGCTGACCGACCACAACATGCCGGAAATGGACGGTCTGACCCTGACCACCCGGATCCGTGCCATGGGGCTGACGCTGCCGATCGTGCTTTTGACGTCGGACCCCGGTGCGGCCCGCGACCTGCCGGGATATGCCGAACTTGCTGCGGTCATCCAGAAACCGATCCTGCGTTCCGACCTCTACCGCCAGCTCAAGGTGTTGACGGGCGAGGCAGTCTACGACGTCGCGGCACTTGCCCCCATCCTGCCGGCAGAGCGGCGCCAGATGCGGGTGCTGACGGCCGAGGACAACCGCACCAACCAGCTGGTGTTCCAGAAGATGGTCAGGGACATCGACATCGATCTGGTCTTTGCCAACAACGGGCGCGAGGCGGTGGCGTTGTTCCAGAGCTTCAAGCCCGATCTGATCTTCATGGACATCTCGATGCCCGAAATGGACGGGCGTGAAGCCGCCATCGCCATTCGCGCGCTGGAAGGCGGACGCAGCCACCTGCCCATCGTTGCCCTCACCGCCCACGCGATGGAGGGGGACGCCGAAAGCATTCTGGCCGCCGGGATCGACCGCTATATGACCAAACCCTTGCGCAAGGCGGCGATTGCCGGGGTGCTGGCCGAATTCTGCCCCAAAGAGGCCCGCAGCCTCGAGATCGAGCCTGAGCAGATGACGGGGACCTGACGGCGCAGCGGTCTGCCCGGCCGAAGGGCTCGCAGCATCCTGACGTGCAAAGCAAGGGCCGCATTGCCCTCAAAACGCCGGCGGCACGGCCCTTGGGGCACCGCCGCGCGTGTCGCGCCCAAGCTCAGGACGGATGCGCCTCGCGCAGCACGTCCAGAAAGGCGTCGCCAAAGCGTTCGATCTTCTGATCGCCCATGCCCGAGATGTCGGCCAGATCCGACAGCGTGCCGGGCCGCCGTTCGGCAATCTGGCGCAAGGTGGAATTGGTGCAGCTCAAGGGCTTGCCGGTCCCGTCCGGCCCGCGCGCCAGTTCCAACTGCACCGCTGCCAGCCGGTCAAAGATCGGACCTGCGTCCTGCCCCGCCAGCTTGCGGCGGGCCGGATGCGGGCTTTTGGGGGCCGAGCCGGTGATCACCTCCAGAAACGCGGCCCCATAGCTTTCCAGCTTCTTGGCGCCGATCCCGCTGATCCCCATCATCTGATCCAGCGTGTGCGGCCGCTTTTGCGCCATCTCGATCAGGGTCCGGTCGGCAAAGATGATATAGGTCGGCACCTTCTGCGCCTCGGCCAGCAGACGGCGCTTGGCCTTGAGGGCTGACAGCAGGTCGGCATCCTCGTCATCGACCTGAGCCTTGGCGCTGGGTTCGGGCCGGGCGGTTTCCAGCGTGTCCAGCCGCAGCGAAATCGCCTCTTCGCCGCGCAGGATGGGCCGGGCGGCGTCGGTCATCCGCAGTGCGCCAAAGCGGTCGGGGTCGGGACGCACCAGATCGCGGCCCATCATCTGCCGAAAGACCGCCCCCCAGACCGGTTTGGACATGTCGCGGCCGGCGGCAAATGTCGGCAGGCTGTCATGCCCGCGCTCGCGCACCTTGGCAGTGGCATTTCCGGTCAGGATGTCGATCAGATGCCCGGCACCGAAATATTCACCGGTGCGCAGGATCGCCGACAGCGCCTTGCGCACGGCCTCGGTCGCGTCAAAGATCAGCGCGGGCCGGTCGCACAGGTCGCAATTGCCGCAGGGCTCGGCCGCCTCGTCGAAATAACCCAGCAGCACCTGACGGCGGCACTGCGTCGCCTCGGCCAGACCCAGCAGGCTGTTCAGCCGCGCATGGTCGGCCACCTTGCGGTCGGCGGGGGCGGCACCCTCGTCAATCTGGCTGCGGCGCAGTCGGATGTCGTCGGGGCCGTAAAGCGTCATCGTCTCGGCCGGCAGGCTGTCCCGCCCGGCGCGGCCGATTTCCTGATAATAGCTTTCGATGGACTTCGGCAGATCGGCATGGGCGACCCAGCGGATGTCGGGCTTGTCGATCCCCATGCCAAAGGCGATCGTGGCCACCACGATCAGCCCGTCCTCCTGCTGAAAGCGCATTTCGACCAGACGGCGCGCGCCGGGGTCCATGCCGGCGTGATAGTAACAGGCGGCATGGCGCGCCTCGCGCAGGGCTTGCGCCAGCACTTCGGTCTTGGAGCGGGTGGCGCAATAGACGATGCCTGACTGGCCCCGGCGTGCCGCGGCAAAGCCAAGGATCTGGTCGCGCGGCTTGTCCTTGACGGCAAAGGCGAGGTGAATATTGGGCCGGTCAAAGCCGCGCAGGAAGGACTGCGGCTTTTCGCCGTTGAAAAGGCGCGTGACGATCTCGGCGCGCGTCTCTTCGTCCGCCGTTGCGGTAAAGGCGGCCAGCGGCACGCCCAACGCGCGGCGCAGCTCGCCGATGCGCAGATAGTCGGGGCGGAAATCGTGACCCCACTGGCTGACGCAATGCGCCTCGTCCACCGCGATCAGGCTGACGCCGATGCGGCGCAGCAGGGGCATGGTGGCTGCCGCCGCCAGCCGTTCGGGTGCGATGTAAAGCAGCCGCAGGCGGCCGTCGTCCAGCGCCTGAAACACGTCCTCCGTCTCTTCATCGGTGTTGCCAGAGGTCAGCGCCCCCGCCTCGACCCCGACCGCCTTGAGCGCACGGACCTGATCGCGCATCAGCGCGATCAGCGGCGAGATCACGACCGTGACCCCCTCGCGGCACAGCGCGGGAAGCTGGAAGCACAGCGACTTGCCGCCGCCCGTTGGCATGATGGCCAGAACGTTCCGCCCCGCCAACACCGCCGAGACGATCTCTTCCTGACCCGGACGGTAATCGGCAAAGCCGAAAACCGAATGGAGAAGGTCACGGGGATCGTTCATGTTTTCATCAATTCGCATCCATCGACGCTACGCCGCCCCGGGTTGGTTTTTGGTTAACCTCTAGCGAAGATTGTTCATCACGACGACGCGCAACGCGATGATGGCGAACAGCACGACCAGCGGCGTGAAATCGATGCCGCCCGCCGACGGGATGACCTTGCGGACGCGGGCATAAAGCGGCTCCAGCAGCCGCTGCAGCGCCTGCCACACCTGATAGACCAGGGGCTGGCGCAGGTTCAGGACCTGAAAATTGATCAGCCAGGACATGATGACATGGGCCAGAACGATCCAGCGGGCAATGTCGAGCGCAAGAAGCAGGATGGTCAGAAGGGATGTCATCAACAAGCACTCCGAGGTGGCAAGGGCAGAAGTAATCGCTGCGCCGGCAAAGGGCAAGGACCCCCAGCCGCTTGCCAATCGGCCGACTTTCGGGCTTGATCGGGCAAAACAAGTGGGGGCAGGGATGGCGACGCAGCGGCAACGGATCTGGGGATGGTGGTTTTTCGACTGGGCAAGCCAGCCCTATAACACCCTCCTGCTGACCTTCATCTTCAGCCCCTATTTCGCCGAAGTGGCCCGCGCCCATTACATGGCCGGCGGCATGGATGCCGAGGCTTCGGGGGCCGCGGCGCAGGCGTTCTGGGGCTGGGGCCAAACCCTGTCGGGCGTGATCATCGCCGTTCTGGCCCCGATCCTTGGCGCGGTGGCCGACGGATCGGGCAAGCGGATGATCTGGATCTGGATCTTCTCGGCCTTCTATGTCGCAGGCTCCTGGATGCTGTGGTACCTCGCGCCCGACCAGCCCGACCTGACCCGCGCGCTGATCTGGTTCGGCCTCGGCCTGATCGGGATGGAGTTTGCTACGATCTTCACCAACTCGCTCATGCCCGACCTGACCGACGATGCCGACATGGGCCGCGTGTCCGGATCGGGCTTTGCCTTTGGCTATGTCGGCGGCATTCTGGCGCTGATCATCACCCTGCTCTTGCTGGCCGAGAACGCGGCAACCGGCAAGACCCTGATCGGCATCGACCCCCTGTTCGGTCTGGACGCCGCCGCGCGCGAGGGCACCCGCGCCGCCGGGCCGTTTACCGCCATCTGGTATGTGGTTTTCATGATCCCGTTCTTTCTGTGGGTCCATGAGGCGCCCGCCAAGGTCAAGGTCCCGCTCCGCCAGTCGCTGCGCGAGCTTTGGGCGCTGATCCTGTCGCTCAAGGACCGCCAGAGCCTTGGCGCCCATCTCCTCAGCTCGATGGTTTACCGCGACGCGCTGAACGCCCTTTACGCCTTTGGCGGGGTCTATGCCTCCGGTGTGCTGGGGTGGAGCATCACCCAGATCGGCGTTTTCGGCATCGCGGGGGCGACCTCGGCGGCGCTTTTTGCCTGGCTGGGCGGCAAGATGGATTCCTCCCGCGGGCCAAAGCCCGTCATCAATCTGTCGATGTGGGTGCTGATCGCCGTCTGTCTGGTCATCGCCGGCATGTCGCGCGCGGACTTTTACGGCGCGCCGTTCGCGGCGGACTCTTCCCTGCCGGACGTGATCTTTTACGGCTGCGGCATCCTGATCGGTGCGGCAGGCGGAACCCTGCAATCGGCCAGCCGCACGATGATGGTCTTCCACACTACCCGCGAGCGCGCCACCGAAGCCTTCGGCCTTTACGCGCTGTCCGGCAAGGCCACCGCCTTCATCGCCCCTTTCAGCATCGCGGTCTTCACCACGATCAGCGGATCGCAGCGCATGGGCATCTCGATCCCCTTGATCGTGCTGTTCCTGATCGGGATGGTGCTGCTCAGATGGGTCAAACCGATGGGAGAACGCTAAGCATGCGCCGACTGATTTCGATCGTTGCCGTGGTCCTTGCCACCGCCCTGCCAGCCCATGCCGAAAGCACGGCGGCGACCTTGTTTTCGGCCAAGGCCGAGCCTACAAATCACGCCGCCATGCCCGTCGGCACCTATACCAAGGGCTGTGCCGCCGGAAATATCGAACTGCCGGAAACCGGGCCGACATGGCAGGCCATGCGCCTGTCGCGCCACCGCAATTTCGGCAATCCGGTGCTGGTCGATTACCTGGTCGACCTCGCCAACAAGGCCCCGCAATACGGCTGGCGCGGCATCTACATCGGCGACATGGGCAATCCGCGCGGTGGTCCGATGAATTCGGGCCATGCCAGCCACCAGATGGGGCTGGACGCCGACATCTGGTTTCTGAAACCCCGCCGCCTTGACCTGACCGTGGCCGAGCGTGAAAAGATCAGCTCGGTCTCGATCCGCACCGAGGATCAGCTGCGCGTCAACGAAAACTGGGATCCGAGCTACCGCGAATTCTTCAAGGCCGCCGCCTCCGACCCGCGCGTCGACCGCATCTTCGTCGCCGCCGCCATCAAGATCGAGATGTGCAAGACCGCGACCGCCGCCGACACCAAATGGCTGCAACGCATCCGGCCCGAGCGCAACCATCAGGACCATCTGCATGTCCGCCTGAAATGCCCCAAGGGCTCGTCGCTGTGTCAGACCCAGAAACCCACGGTGTCCGAGCTTTCCAAAGGCGGCAACGGCTGTGACGATACGCTGACGTATTGGGTGTCCGACGCCTTCCTGCACCCCAAACCGCCCAAGAACCCGCCGCCGCCGACCCCGCGCAAGCGTGGCGCCCGCGAGATGCTGATGGCGGACCTGCCCGGCCAGTGCATGGCCGTCCTCAAGGCCAATTGACACCGGGCAGCGGCGCGGTCTAAACGCCACCGCTCTTGCAGGTTTGCTCCCATGGTGGGGGCCAAGTCTCCGCGACCTTGTAAAAAACGGAATGAACATGAAACAGCTTCTCTCCCCCAGCCTGATGCTGGGCGTCCTTGCCATGACGGTCATCGTCGTGGCCTCCAACATCCTCGTGCAGCATCCGATGGGCGCCTATCTGACCTATGGTGCGCTGACCTATCCGCTGTCGTTTCTGGTCAATGACATCGTCAACCGGCTGGAAGGCGTGACCGCCGCGCGGCGCGTCGTGCTGGTGGGCTTTGTGGCCGGTCTGGTCTGCTCGGTCATCGGCACCCAGATCATGGGCGAGTTCGGACCCCTCGTCACCCTGCGCGTGGCGTTGGGGTCGGCCACCGCCTTTCTGATCGGCCAGCTTCTGGATGTG
Source organism: Rhodobacterales bacterium (assembly GCA_031361245.1). Taxonomy (GTDB): domain Bacteria; phylum Pseudomonadota; class Alphaproteobacteria; order Rhodobacterales; family Rhodobacteraceae; genus Stagnihabitans. The sequence goes on along the minus strand of JANMCI010000504.1, from coordinate 759 downwards.
TCGGTGTTCGACCGCCTGCGCCGGGCCGAATGGTGGCGCGCGCCCTTGGTGTCGACCGTGCTTGGGTCGTTCGTTGACAGCGTGATCTTCTTCACCATCGCGTTTTCGCTGTCGCTCAGCTTTCTGGAACCGGCCAATGACGTGTCATGGGCGGCCACGCCGGGAGCGCTTCTGGGCTTCGGGCCGGTGGTGCCGTTCTGGGTCTCGCTGGCCGTGGCGGACACCTGTGTCAAATTTGCCATAGCCGTGTTCGGACTGTTACCATTCCGTCTAATTGTAGCCAGAAAGCTCGCACCGGTTGCGTGAAACCTTTTGACAAACACAAAATCTGTGTCACGCTCCCCCTATCGGCAACCATTTGAAAGGAGGTGATCCAGTGTCTAGAGTGATATTGGAGAGTGGTGTTGGGACAGTCGGGAGGGGTGTTTTCTAGGGGCAGACCTCTGGATAAACAGACCACTGATTGGATGGATGACCTAACTGGCCCCATCTCCTTGGAACTCGGGAAGGGTCGCCGTACACCGGCGACCCTTTCTCTTGTGGGACAAAGCGTGTCTGGTTTTGATGGAAACATTATCATCGGAAAACGCGGTCGAGCCGTGGCGAGAGGCAGCGGTTTTTCGAGTCCATTCAAACCAGACAGGCTCTAGCGATGCTGCACGTCACCGAAACCCTCGCCCTCGCGGATTGGGAGCTGTCCGAGAGCTTTGTCCGCTCGACCGGGCCCGGCGGGCAGAACGTGAACAAGGTCTCCACCGC
>JANMCI010000482.1:0-13212 GCA_031361245.1 Rhodobacterales bacterium | reverse complement strand
CTGGTCGCCGTTCTGGTCGCCCTGGGGGGGCTGGCCATCGGGACCGTTCTGCAGATCGCGGAAGCTGTCGTCGGACAGTTTCTGCTGGTCACGCAGGGTTTGACCCAGATCCTTCATCGCGCGGTCGCCGGGTTTGCCCGGCCCGGTGCCTTGGCCGTCGCCTTGGGTCACCTTCATGTTGTTCATGAACTCGCGCAGCTGGTCCATCAGCGCCTGCGCCTCGGCGGTCCGGCCTTCCTTCATCAGTTGCTGCAGCTTTTCCAGCATCTGGTTGAGCTGGTCCTGCGACATCTGCATGCCGGGGCCGTTCTGTGACGTCTCGGGATTGTCCTCGCGGCCGTTCTGTTCGGCCTGCTGGCGCATGTAATCGTTCAATGCGTCCTGCATTTCCTTCATCAGGGCGTCGATCTCGGCCGGAGAGGCGCCGTTCTTGATCGCTTCGTCGATCCGGTCCTGGGCACGCTTCAACCGCTCCAGCGCCGAGGCGAGGTCCCCCTCTTCGACCATCAGGGAAATCTGCCAAAGCTCTTCGGCCATCTCGTCGCGGGTCTTGGGGTCGAGGGTGGCAAGGACGGGAGAAGCCGTGCGGCTGTCAAGCTGCGAGATCAGGACGCGCAGGCGCAGATAGGCCTTTTCGTTGCGGATGAAGCCTTCGGGCGCGTTGGTGACGGCCTTGAGGATCTGGGAGACCCGCGTGGCATTGGCGCGGTTCCACAGGAGGTCCCGGCGCATCTCGATCAGCGCGGCGGCGAGGGGGTCAAAGAAGCGGCGTCCGGGCAGGGTGGTGGTCAGCGGCTGCGAACTGGCGGTCTGCGCGGCGGCATCGCTGGCCGAGAAGGTCATGGTGACGGGCAGATTGGCCAGAAGGTCCTTGGACAGGTCATCGACAAGGGTCTGACTGACCTCGCGCCGGTCGCGTTTCATCGGCATCGGCAGGTCGAGCGTGACCGGGTTGGCCGCCTCGGGAGCGAGTGCCAGGCCATGGCGGCGGTCGACCTTGGGCAGATCAAGGGCGATCACGACCTCTCCCTTGGTGACGCCGTAGTCGTCGGTGGCCAGAAAGTCCTGCTTGAAGCGGCCGTCCGCCTCGCGCTTCATCTCGCCGGTGGGTTTGATGGCGGGCGGAGCGTCGGGCAGGACCGAGACCAGCCATTCACGGCCGCCGTCGCCCTGAATGGCAAGGCGGCCGGACTGGATCAGGGTGAACTCCTGACTGAGTTCGGAGGCGGGGGGAACTTCGGTGCGGCCAGAGACGGTTTCGGCGAGGATGAGCGCGCCCGGTTCGCCGTAAAAGCGCAGCGATATGCGGGTGCCGGCGGGCAGGGTTATGGCTTCGTCGGTCTGGTCGGCGAGATAGAGGGCGGGCTTGCCGGTATAGGCGGGGGGCTGGGCCCAGCCTTCCCATGCGGGGCCCGCGGCGGCTTGCGCCACACCGCCCGGTGTCAGGTTGGACAGCGACGCCACGCGCCAGAGCGAACCGAAGAGCAGCGCCATGACCAGCAGGGTCAGCGCCATGTAGCGCAGACCGTACCGGTCGCGCGTGGCCAGCCGCAGGTCAGGTTCGACCGCGCGGGCGGAGGCGGCGCGGATGGCCATGCGGGCACGGTGCGCCTGCCAGACCTGCTGCGAGGCGGGGTCGGCGCTGCCGATGGCCTGAGTGTCGCGCAGGGCCGCGATGGGGCGGCCGGGCAGGGTGGCATCGAGCCGCGCCAGAGCCTGATCCCGGGTCGGGCGGCGGAATTTGCGCAGCCCGTGGACCGCCGCCCACAAGATGCAGGCAAGCGAGGAGATCAGGCCGAACCAGCCGGCCTCCAGCGGGAGATGATCAAGCGCGTCAAAGGACAAGAGGCCAAGCGCGGCAATCACAAGCGTCCAGAGCGGCCAGAAGGCACGTGCCAGCCGTTCCGCCCAAAGACCGATCAGGGTCAGGCGGAGGGGAAATTCGATCCGTTTGAGGGCCTGTTCCGGCTTGCCTTGGTCCATATGCCTTTCGCGATCATGACCGCATCACAGCCATTCGGGAATGCTATCCCGCTTCAAGATTTCGTCAAAGGTAGGGCGGGCCCTGATGACGGCGAAGTGATCCCCGGACACCAGAACCTCTGGCACCAGGGGGCGGGTGTTGTACTCTGACGCCATGACGGCACCATAGGCACCGGCAGAACGAAACGCCACAAGATCACCCTCTGCCATCGGCGGAAGGTCGCGCGCGCGGGCGAAGGTGTCGCCGGTTTCGCAGACCGGACCCACGACATCGAAAGGGTGGGTGGGGGTGGCCGGTGCGGGTTCGTTGAGCGGGACGATGTCGTGGTGGGCATCATACATCGAGGGGCGCACGAGGTCGTTCATGGCGGCGTCGAGGATCAGGAAGTCGCGGCCCTCGCCCGCTTTGGTGTAGATCACCCGAGAGACGAGCACCCCGGAATTGCCCGAAATCAGGCGACCGGGTTCGATCTCGATTTCGCAGCCGAGATGGCCAAGGGTGCGCTTGATCATGGCGCCGTAGTCCTGCGGCAAGGGGGGCGCGTCATTGGCGCGGGTGTAGGGAATGCCAAGGCCGCCGCCCAGATCAAGCCGGGTGATGGTGTGGCCCTGGTCGCGCAGGGTCCGGGTAAGGTCGGCGACCTTGCGGAACGCCTCTTCAAAGGGGGCAAGTTCGGTCAGTTGCGAGCCGATATGGACGTCGATGCCCACGACCTGAATGCCGGGAAGGCGCGCCGCCTCGGCATAGATTTCGGGGGCGCGGGTGATGGGCACGCCGAACTTGTTTTCCTTCTTGCCGGTCGCGATCTTGGCATGGGTGCGGGCGTCGACATCGGGATTGACCCGCAGGGCGATGGGCGCGGTGAGGCCAAGGGCGGTGGCGACATCGGACAGGGCGCGCAGTTCAGGTTCGCTTTCGACGTTGAACTGGCGGATGCCGCCTTGCAGGGCGGTGCGCATCTCGTCCCGGGTCTTGCCGACGCCGGAAAAGACGATGCGATTGCCCGGAACGCCCGCCGCGCGGGCGCGGTGATATTCGCCGATCGAGACGACATCCATCCCCGCTCCAAGGTCGCCGAGCAATTTGAGCACGGCGATGTTGGACAGCGACTTGATGGCGAAACACACGAGGTGAGGCAGGGGCGACAGGGCCTCGGTGAAGAGCTGATAATGGCGGGTCAGGGTGGCTGCGGAATAGCAGTAAAAGGGCGTGCCGACGGTGGCGGCGATGTCGGAAAGGGCAACGTCCTCTGCATGCAGAGCGCCGTTGCGATAAAGGAAGTGGTCCATGAAGCGCCCTTTGTTTTCGTGCGGTATAGCAGATGGCGGCGGTGGGGCAATGGAACAGCGCCGATCGGACAAGGCGACGCTTGGGGGGGGGGCGGGGGCGCTCAGGGCGCCGGGTGGGGCCGCAGGAAAAGATGGAGCGGCAGACCGCAGCCGGGGGATCCTCCGGTGGGTTGGTGATCGACTGATGGTGCCGGCAGTGGGTCCGGCCGGATCAGAATTGCGCCTTGGCTTTCTGGTAGGCTTTGCGCTTGGCCTCGAATGCGCCAAGGATGCGGGCGTTGCGGGCCACGATCCTGTCGAAGGCGGGTGAGAAATCGGCGTTCAGCACACCACGGCCCGAGGCGAGCTGGTAAAGCCCGTGGCCGGTGTTTTCGTTGCATTCGATCAGCAGGGCGCCGGTGGGGGTGATGGCAATGTCCCAGCCAAGGATGCCGTTGTCGGGCACCACCGCATGGGCGGCGATGGCCAGATCACGGACGGATTGCCAGCACGGCAGGGTCACGCCCTTGAGTTGGGTGTCGGACACGGGATGGGTTTGCACCCATTGCGTGTCGGGGCCGGAACCGAAGCGGACTTTCTGAACCTCGCCCGATGCGGGATCCACCAGCGAGATCAGGCTGCCCTTTTGCCAGAAATTGTCCGACATCGCGGTGGGTGCCGGCAGTTTCCACACGGTGTAAAGAACCTCGGGCGTGTCGGCGTGGTTCACGGTGACGACGCGGACGGTGGCGACGGTCTGGCTGCCGGTCAGGGCCGAGATCTGCGGATGCTGGGTCACGGCGTCCTGAAAGACGTAGCCATAGGTGGTGTTGCGGGCGACCTCCTCGGCCAGTTTGGTCACGGCGACGGTCTGGCCGTTGCCAAGCCGGGCCGTGCCACCCTCGACGCCGGTGATCAGGACGGAGCCGAGCGCCTGGCTGCCGCGCACCGGCTTGCCAAAAAGGGGGAAGCGGGCCTCGGAGGTGAGGAACCGCGCCACGTCGGCGGCAGAGCGCAGGGTGGGCAGAGTGCCGAAGCCGCGGGAGGGCGCGAAGGCGGCCTGAAGGCGGGTGGTGGGCAGACCGAGGGCGGACATCATCGAGGTCAGGCCGACCTTGTCGGCCAGAAAGTTGCGCATGTTGGTCAGGCCGGGCGGGGCCAGACGCAGGTTCAGGGCGAAACTGCCCTTCTCGCCCACGAACTCGCGTTTTCGGGCCGGGGTGAGTGCCGGGTCATAGATCTGGAATTCGTAATATTCCTTGGCCGTCAGCCGGGTCGTGCCGCCCTTGAGGCGGAAGATGTCGGCGAACTGGCGGAAAGGGCTGACCCCGGCCTCGCGCGCGACCCGCTCGATCAGACTGGTGCCGCCGGAGGGCGCGGGTTTGGCGGCGTGGGTGAGGGCGGCGGTGTCGTCGGTCATGGTCCATCCCCGGACTGGAATTGTTTCGGGTTTGGAAACTGACAGGGAAAAATGGGCGAATTATGGCAGGGACGGTGGAAAATTTCCGGATTTGTCGGGAATCTGGCGCTGTGAGGGGGTGGCTGCAAGTGGAATTTGCGGGGAAATGGGCCTGCCGGGGGGTATGTCGCTTTTGACGACATGCTGTTTTATTGTTTTATCACAATGGGATAGGGGTTTACGTTAACCAGACTGAAAGGATTCTTGACCGCGGACCGGCGACCCGGTCAGCCGCCGTCGCGGGCCACGCCCATCTCGGCCGTGCCCGACATCGACAGTCCGGTAGCGGGCGGATTGGGCGCACCGTCAGCGCCACAGGCGGCGAGGGCGAGCAGGGCGAGAGCGGCGAGAAGGCGCATGGCGGTCATCCTGTGATCGAGACATGGGCGCCGCCGATCTGGCCGGACAGCGATGGCGAGACCGACATGCCGTCCGACCCGATGCCGATATTGGCGCCGAATTGCGGATCGGTGCAGGCCGACAGGGTGGTCAGCATGGCGAGGGCGGCAAGCAGTTTCATGGGCAGGGTTCCGGAGTGTCCAGCCAAGCTAGATCAGGCCAGAGCGGCTTTCCAGCGGGCAATCTGGGCCCGCACCTGATCCGGCGCCGTTCCGCCATAGGAGGTGCGCGAGCGGATGGAGTTCTGCACGCCCAGCACTGCATAGACCGCTGGCGTGATGCCGGGATGGGCGGAGGTCAGTTCGGCCAGCGAGAGGTCGGGCAGGTCGCAGCCCTTGGCCTCGGCCAGAGCGACGAGGGTGCCGGTCACATGATGCGCCTCGCGGAAGGGCAGGCCGAGGGCGCGGACCAGCCAGTCGGCCAGATCGGTGGCGGTGGAAAAGCCCGAGGCGGCAGCTGTGGCGAGGGCGTCGCGGTTGGCCGTCATGTCGCCGACCATGCCGGTCATGGCGGCGAGCGACAGCATGAGGGTGTCGGCGGCGTCGAAGACCTGCTCTTTGTCCTCCTGCATGTCCTTGGAATAGGTCAGGGCAAGACCCTTCATAACGGTGAAGAGGGCGACGGTGGCCCCCAGAATCCGGCCCAGTTTGGCGCGCAGCAGTTCGGCGGCGTCGGGGTTCTTCTTTTGCGGCATGATCGAGGAGCCGGTGGTCCAGCGGTCGGACAGATGGACAAAGCGGAACTGCGCCGAGGACCAGATCACCAGCTCTTCGGCAAAGCGGCTGAGGTGCATGGCGCAGATGCTGGAGGCCGACAGGAATTCAAGCGCGAAGTCGCGGTCGGACACAGAGTCCAGCGAATTGGCGGTGGGGCGGTCAAAGCCCAGCGCCGTGGCCGTCATGTGGCGGTCGATCGGGAAGGAGGTGCCGGCAAGGGCGGCGGCGCCAAGCGGGCATTCGTTCATCCGCTTGCGAGCATCGGCAAACCGGCTGCGGTCGCGGGCCAGCATCTCGACATAGGCCAGCATGTGGTGGCCCCAGGTGACCGGCTGGGCCACTTGCAGATGGGTGAAGCCGGGCATGACCCAATCGGCCCCGGCCTCGGCCTGCGCCACGAAGGCCTGCATCAGGGCGGTCAGGCCAGTGATGGCCGCGTCGCATTGATCACGCACCCAGAGGCGGAAGTCGGTGGCGACCTGATCATTGCGCGACCGGGCGGTGTGCAGCCGCTTGCCGGGTTCGCCCACAATTTCGGTCAGGCGGCTTTCAATGTTGAGGTGGATATCCTCAAGCTCGGTGCGGAAGGTGAATTTACCGGCCTCGATCTCTGACAATACGGTGAGCAGGCCTTCCCCGATGGCGGCGGCATCGCTAGATGTGAGGATGCCTTGTGCGGCGAGCATGGCGGCATGGGCGCGGGAGCCGGCGATATCCTGTGCGTAAAGCCGCTGGTCGAAACCGATGGAGGCGTTGATGGCCGTCATGATCGCATCCGGCCCCGAGGCAAAGCGACCGCCCCACATGGTGTTGGCGTTGGTGTCTTTGGGAGCGGTCATGGGGCAAGCCTTTGGAGGGATGATGCGGAACCTGCTTTATACATGCTTGGTGCTGGCTGCAAATGCCGCAGGGGCCGGGGTGGTCGATCCGGCCTTGCTGACCGGCGATATGGGCAAGCTGGCGATCCACGAGGCGCAGGCGCTGCCCGAGGCGGAGCTGCTCGACATGGCCGATGCCGTGCATGGGTTGGGCGAGGTCAAGGGCAAATGGGTGGTGCTGAACTTCTGGGCGACGTGGTGTGCGCCGTGCCGGGAGGAGATGCCCGCGCTGGAGCGGCTGCAGGCGGCGATGCCGGATCTGGCCGTGGTTGCGGTGGCGACGGGGCCGAACCCCAAGCCCGCCATCGAGAAATTCGTGGCCGAGGCGGGGTTGCAGGCGGTGACGATCTGGCGTGACCCGCAGTCGGTCCTTGCGCGGGGGATCGGCGTTCTGGGGCTGCCGGTGACGGTGATCCTGTCGCCGGAGGGCGACGAGGTTGCCCGGCTGATCGGCGGGGCGGAATGGGACGCGCCGGGCGCGCAAGCGGTGCTGGCGGCGCTGATGGCGCCGTAGCGGGGGGCTGTCTGCCCCCCACCTCGGCCTGCGGCCTCACCCCCCGAGGATATTTCTGGACAGATAATGGTGTCAGGCCGCGGCTTTGCGCAGCTGACGGATCAGGGCCACGGCCTCGGGCGGTGGGGGTTGGTCGAGGCGGCGGTAGTCGGTGCAACCGGCGCTGCGGGAGATCAGTTTCAGCTCGACCAGAGTGCGGCGCAGGAGGGCGGCGTCGTGGAAGAGGTGCCACTGGTTCAGATGATGGCTGATCTGACGCTCGGTCATCGAGAGGTCCTGCGGCAAGCGGGACCACAGGGCCCACAGGCTGAGGTGCTGGATGTTGGTGCGCGAGGGCGAGGTCGCGAGGCGGCCCTGGGCGTCGAAGTGGCGCAGCGCCCTGGCGGACCCGGGTGAGGTCGGGCTGGCGCGTGGGTCTGGCGAGGGCCTGCCCGGCCTTTGCCGAGGCGCGCAGGTGCTGAAGATTGCGGAAACCGGCGGCGCGGGCGAGCATGTTCATCAGGCTGAGATGGCCCGGAGCGGCGGTGGTTTGCAGATCACCGTGCAGGCTGCGGGTGAAGGTGGAGAGATCCTCGATGGTGAGGGGAAGGGTGGTGCGGGTCATCATATCCTCATGGGGCCCAGGGCACGCGCGGGTCACCGAATTGACGGACGGGCCGGGGAATGATGGTGCGGCCTTTGACATCGCAGGTTTAGCTGGCTTTTGGCCCGGTGACGCCTTGGTGAACTGCTGACCCTGGGGGCGAGATTAGCCGATCAGGGATGTTGTGCAAGTGCGGCCACGCGGGCATGGGCGGGGCAGGTCACGAGGTGGTCGTTGACCATGCCTGTCGCCTGCATGAAGGCATAGACGATGGTGGGGCCGCAAAAGGTGAAGCCGGTCTTTTTCAGTGCTTTGGACATCGCCACGGAGATTGCCGTTTCGGTAGGGATCTGGCCGGAGGTGAAGCGGTTCTGCAGGGGCTTTCCGTCCAGAAAAGACCACAGGAACGGCGAGAAGCCCTCGCGCTCTTCGATTGCGAGCCAGGCGCGGGCGTTGCGGATGGTGCCTTCGATCTTGCCGCGGTGGCGGATGATGCCGGGGTCGCAGAGCAGGCGGGCGACCTCGGGTTCGCCCCACGAGGCGATGGTTTCGGGCGTGAAGCCGGCAAAAGCGGCGCGGAAATTGTCGCGCTTTTTCAGGATGGTGATCCAGGACAGACCGGCCTGAAATCCGTCCAGAATCAGTTTTTCCCACAGCGCGCGACTGTCCCGCTCGGGCACGCCCCATTCGGTGTCGTGGTAATCCATGTAAATGGGCTCGCTTTGGCACCACGGGCAGCGGGGATCGGTCATGTCGGCGGCTTTCGGGTTGAAAAGGATTTTGCGCAAATCCGGAGTTTGACCGATCTTTTACCTTTGCGGCGCCTAAGTGCCAAGGACAGAGCTAATAAGGGGAGGGTCATGGTGCCATCGCAGTCCAAACCGCTGATTGACGCTGCCGCAGGCTTGGCCAGTCCGCTGGGGGCGGCGATTTCGGTGGCTGACCGGGAAACCATCGCGATGGTGGCGGAGGCGGTGCGCACGCGGCGGCTGCGGCTGGCCTATCAGCCGGTGGTTCTGTCGCGCGACCCCGGGCGGGTGGCGTTTTACGAGGGGTTGATCCGGGTGCAGGAGCCCAATGGCCGAATCATTCCCGCCCGCGACTTCATCGACGCGGTGGAAGGGGTCGAACTGGGGCGCGAGATCGACTGTGCGGCGCTGGAATACGGGATGGGCACGCTGGCCAAACACCGGCAGCTGCGCATTTCCATCAACATGTCGGCGCGCTCGATCGGCTATCCGCGCTGGTTGTGGACGCTGAAGAAAGGGTTGGAGCGCGACCCGACCGTCGGAGAGCGGCTGATCCTTGAAATCACCGAAAGCTCGGCCATGCTGGTGCCGGAACTGGTGCTGGCGTTCATGGACGAGGTGCAGCGCAAGGGGGTGGCCTTTGCCATGGACGACTTTGGCGCGGGATTCACGGCCATCCGGTATTTCAAGGATTTCCAGTTCGATATCCTGAAGATCGACGGCCAGTTCATCCGCAATATCCACCGCGACCCGGACAATCAGGCGCTGACCAAGGCGCTGTTGTCGATCGGCCGGCATTTCGAGATGTTCTCGGTGGCCGAGGGGGTGGAGAGCCCGGAAGAGGCGGAATGCCTGCGCAAGCTGGGCGTGGATTGCCAGCAGGGCTATCTTTACGGCGCGCCGACCGTCAAGCCGCCATGGGCCAAGTCCGAAATGGCCAAGACCGCCTGAGTTACGCTGCGGCATCATAGCCGGTATGCAGTGCAATCGAAAACTTGCTTTTGAAGCCTTTCCCGCCTAGGGCATGCTGCAGAGCGGCATTGCATGCCGCGGGTGGCCTCGGGTCCATCGGCCCGGGCTGCCTCACCACACAAGGGGGCGAGAAACCATGACCAATGTTGTGATCGTGTCTGCGGCGCGCACAGCCGTCGGCAGCTTTAACGGGGCGTTTGCCGCAACGCCGGCGCATGATCTGGGGGCTGCCGTGATCGAGGCGGTCGTGGCCCGGGCCGGCGTGGACAAATCCGAGGTTTCGGAGACCATTCTGGGTCAGGTGCTGACGGCGGGTCAGGGCCAGAACCCGGCGCGGCAGGCCCATATCAAGGCGGGTCTGGCCAAGGAGGCCAGTGCGTGGTCGATCAATCAGGTCTGCGGCTCGGGGCTGCGGGCGGTCGCTTTGGCGGCGCAGCATATCCAGCTGGGCGATGCCGGGATCGTTGTCGCCGGTGGTCAGGAAAGCATGAGCCTGAGCCCCCATGTCGCCCATCTGCGGGCCGGCCAGAAGATGGGTGATCTGTCGTTCATCGACAGCATGATCCGCGACGGGTTGTGGGATGCCTTCAACAACTATCACATGGGCCAGACGGCGGAAAACGTCGCCGGCCAGTGGCAGATCAGCCGCGAGATGCAGGACGCCTTCGCACTGGCCAGCCAGAACAAGGCGGAAGCCGCGCAAAAGGCCGGTCGCTTTGCCGACGAGATCATCCCGTTCATCGTGAAATCGCGCAAGGGCGAGATCACCGTCGATCAGGACGAATACATCCGCCACGGTGCCACGCTGGACTCGATGGCCAAGCTGCGTCCGGCCTTTGCCAAGGACGGCTCGGTCACGGCGGGCAACGCGAGCGGGCTGAATGACGGTGCCGCGGCGGTGCTGGTCATGTCGGCGGCAGAGGCCGAAAAGCGCGGGCTGACACCGCTGGCGCGAATCGCGTCCTATGCGACGGCGGGGCTGGACCCGTCGATCATGGGCGCCGGGCCGATCCATGCCAGCCGCAAGGCGCTGGAAAAGGCCGGCTGGAAGGTCAGCGATCTGGATCTGGTCGAGGCGAACGAAGCCTTTGCCGCACAGGCCTGTGCCGTCAACAAGGACATGGGCTGGGACCCGGCGATCGTGAACGTGAACGGCGGGGCGATTGCAATCGGGCATCCGATCGGTGCCTCGGGGGCGCGGGTTCTGAACACGCTGTTGTTCCAGATGAAGCGGCAGGGCGCCAAGAAGGGTCTGGCGACGCTGTGCATCGGGGGGGGCATGGGTGTCGCCATGTGCATCGAGCGCGCATAAGGTCGACGATTTGGCGGGGCGGCGCGCGACTGGCGTGCCGCCTTTTCGCTGACACCAATATTTCATGACATGGCGAGGAGGCCAGAATGGCAAAGGTTGCATTGGTTACAGGTGGCACGCGCGGCATTGGCGCTGCGATTTCGGTGGCGCTGAAGGCGGCGGGCTATACGGTGGCGGCGAACTATGCCGGCAATGATGAGGCGGCAGCGGCCTTCACCGCCGAGACGGGGATCAAGTCCTACAAATGGAACGTGGCGGATTATGATGCCAGCAAGTCCGGGATCGCGGCGGTCGAGGCCGATCTGGGGCCGGTCGAGGTCGTGGTGGCCAATGCCGGGATCACCCGCGACGCGCCGTTCCACAAGATGACGCCGGACCAGTGGAAGCAGGTGATCGACACCAACCTGACGGGCGTGTTCAACACCGTTCATCCGATCTGGCCCGCGTTGCGCGAGCGCAAGTTCGGGCGGGTCATCGTGATCTCTTCGATCAACGGACAGAAGGGCCAGTTCGCTCAGGTCAACTATGCCGCGAGCAAGGCGGGCGATCTGGGTATCGTGAAAAGCCTGGCGCAGGAGGGCGCGCGGTTCAACATCACGGCAAACGCGGTCTGCCCCGGCTATATCGCGACGGATATGGTCATGGCCGTGCCGGAAAAGGTGCGGGAGTCCATCATCGCGGCCATTCCGGTGGGCCGTCTGGGCGAGGCGGACGAGATTGCACGCATCGTGACCTTTCTGGCCAGCGACGACGCAGGATTCATCACGGGCTCGACGATCAGCGCCAATGGCGGGCAGTTCTTCGTCTGACGGACCCAAGTCGGGGCAGGCCCCGACCTACGGGGCAGTTTCGGGGGCACCTGGCGGTGCCCCTTTTCTTTTGCGGGTTGCGGGACGGGCTTGGCTTGGCCAAAAGGGGGCATGTCACGCAACCGCGCCACATTGATCGGGTTTTCCGCCGTGCTGATGTGGGCGCTGCTGGCGCTGTTGACCATCGGCACGGCCCCGGTGCCGCCGTTGCAGTTGAACGCGATCTGCTTTGCCATCGGCGGGGGGATCGGCCTGATCTGGATGGCACAAGGCGCCGGGTTCAGGGTGCTGCGCGGCGTGGGCTGGAAGGTCTATGCCTTTGGCACGGTGGGGCTATTTGGCTATCATTTCCTGTATTTCACCGCGTTTCGGCTGGCCCCTTATGCCGAAACCGGGCTGATCGCCTATCTGTGGCCGCTGTTCATCGTGCTGATGTCGGGGCTGTTGCCGGGAGAGCGGCTGCGGTTGCTGCACGTGATGGGTGCGGTTGTGGCATTTGGCGGGGCGGCGCTGATCCTGCTGAGGGGGGGCGTGGGCGTGCAACCGGGAGCGCTGGCCGGGATGGGGTTGGCGTTTGGCTGTGCGCTGAGCTGGGCCGTCTATTCGGTGGCCTCGCGCCGTCTTGGCGCGGTGCCGACCGAGGCGGTGACGGTGTTCTGTCTGGCGACGGCGGTCTTGTCGGGCGTGGCGCATATCGCGTTGGAAACCACGGTGGCGCCGGTCGGCGTCGCGGGCTGGGCCGCGGTCGTGCTGCTGGGCGTGGGGCCGGTGGGGCTGGCGTTTTTCACATGGGATGTCGGCATGAAGCGCGGGGACATCCAGATGCTGGGGGTGGCGTCCTATGCGGCACCGCTGCTGTCGACCCTGGCGCTGATCGTGACGGGCAGGGCGCAGGCATCGCCCGTGCTGCTTTTGTCCGCCGCGTTGATCGCTGGCGGGGCGGCGCTGGCCGCCCGCGCCAGCCTGAAATCCGGTTAAACGCTTTGCAGGCGCGAGATCTCTTCCTTGAGTTTGAGTTTCTGTTTCTTCAGTTCAGCGATCTGGAGGTCGTCGCTGCCCGGCGCGCGCTGCGCCTGTTCGACGGCTTCTGAGAGGTGGTCGTGCTTCCGCTTGAGTTCCGCGATGTGCGAAGCAACGGTCATATAGAGCCTCCTGTGCCTGTTATGAATAAGTTCAATGCAGCACGTTTTGCTGAGTCTGTCACCAAATCTTCACAAGGGAATGCCGAGAATTTTCGGCAGGTCAGCGGAACTCGGCTGAAAGGTCGGCGGCGTGACGCAGAACGGCCTGTGCGCGCGGCGTATAGGATTCGCGGTCGCCGTCATGGGTGGGGCCGGAATGAAGAACAAAAGGCGCCAGAAGGCGGAAAGCGGCACGGCCGGTCTTGCGGGCGCGCAGCAGGATGCGCAGCGCCGGTCGGCCGTCGCGGGGGGCAAGCGGCTGGACCGAGGCAGAGCCGAGGCCGGGGGCAAGGACCGTCAGAATGTCGGGCAGGCTGTCTGCTCCGGCGATGAGGGTCAGCCAGCCACCGGGTTTGAGGCGGCGGGAGGCGGCATGGACCCAGACGCC
>JANMCI010000473.1:0-4203 GCA_031361245.1 Rhodobacterales bacterium | reverse complement strand
CCGAAAGTCACGGTCGGGGGCAGGTTGGTGAAATCGGTGTCCTGCAGGGGGGCAATCGTCGGATCGCCGGCGGGGGGTGGCGCACCATGCCGGATGTCCCGGAAAAAGAGCACCTCGGCACGGGTCCGCATCGGGGCGTTGGCATGGGTCAGGTAGCTGCCGCTGTTCATGTCGCCGCCCAGGCCGGGATAGATCAGCACCTGACCCAGAACCCGCGCATCGCCCCGCAGGGCATGGGCGGTGGCGGCGGCCAGATTGCCCCCTGCACTGTCACCCACGAGGAGAATCGGTCCCGAAGCGCCAAAATGCCGGGCAACGGCAAGTGTATCCTGCAAAGCGGCGGGGTGGAGGTGTTCGGGTGACAACCGGTAGTCCACGCTGACCACGGTCAAGCCGGTTTCGGCGCGAATCTCGGCGCAGACATCATCATGGCTTTCCAGCCCGCCGACGACGAAACCACCGCCATGAAGATAGATTACAACCGGCGGCTGGCCCGGATAGACCCGGCAGGCCACACCGGCGATGGGTTCGTCTTGTGCAGTGATTCCAAAGGGATAGCCTTGAAAGAATTTGCGGCACATGCCGTCGTAGATTGCCCGCTGCTCGGCAATGGTCAGCGTAGCAGTGTCAGCGGGATAGGCAGCCTCGGTAGCGCGGATGAAGTCCCAGGTCGCATCGTCGATCAGGGTGGAATAGTCTGTCATGGGTCCCGTTTCCACCAATCAATCGCAACAACTGATCTCGATTTTGACACAATTAGCAAGGGTTTGGCTGTGAGTGCGGCGAAGATGCCCATATTCCCCCGTAATTTCGTCAACAGTTCTCTGTAAAACTGGTCTCAGGGCAAAAAAGGGCCGGGGCCATGCAAGTTATCAGATCGTTTGAACAAGACAGTGCTGCCATGGTGGGCAAGGCCGTCAATGTGCTGCTGCTGTCATCCGAGGGCGAAACCGGGATGGTGGGGCGGCGGTTGGCCAGCCTTGGCGCACGGGTTGATGTGGTGGACGAGCTGTTCGGGGCCTTGTCGGACCTGATCGACGATCCGACGGGCTATGCGTTGTTTGTGGTCGATTGCGATGGTGCCAGTGTCGGCGGCCTTGAGGAAGCACAACGGGCGATGAAGATGCTGGGTGAGGTGACGCAGCGCGTGTCCGTCATCCTGATGTCCCGCGAATGCCGGGACCAGCGGTTCCCGCAAGACCGCACCGCGCCGGTGGTGCTGCGCGCGCCGATGTCGGCGGTGTCCTTGAAGGTCGGCTTTGAACACGCACTGCGTGAGCGGTTGCTGTATCAGGCGGCATGACTGACCCATTCAGAATAGCAAAAGGGCGCGCCACACAGGCGCGCCCTTTGTCATTCAGGGAAGGGGTCAGGCGAGGGCGAGGTTGGTCGCCGATTCGCGGCCATCACGCCCGGCTTCGATGTCGAAGGTGACCGGCTG
Source organism: Rhodobacterales bacterium (assembly GCA_031361245.1). Lineage (GTDB taxonomy): Bacteria > Pseudomonadota > Alphaproteobacteria > Rhodobacterales > Rhodobacteraceae > Stagnihabitans. The sequence goes on along the minus strand of JANMCI010000473.1, from coordinate 2,762 downwards.
GCCGTCCTTCAAAGAGCGCAGACCAGCCCGCTCAAGCGCGGTAATGTGCACGAACACGTCCTTTTTGCCGCCTTCCGGGGCGATGAAGCCGTAACCCTTGGTTTCATTGAACCATTTCACGGTGCCCTTTGCCATCGTGAAGTCTCCTGTCTTATCGCCGCCCGCGAGATTGCGGCGGCCCGGCTCGGTCAGCTTGGTATCGAATGCTGTGGCCCGATAACGGTGACAGGGATCGAAAGAAGTAACTTCGCACCGCTAAATCTGCCGCCAAACCAGCCAAAAATCAAGATTAATACCCTAATGCGACGAAGATCGGCGGATTGTTTCCAAACGGGACCGGGGTTTGACGCAGGTCAAGGCGGGACATGGCGCTGTGGCGCAACATGATTGCAGAGCCGGTCGGAAGCCGGTGTTGGCGAAAGGGAATTGCCATGACACGGAAGATTCTATGCCCGGTGGACGGGACGGAGCACGCGACGCATGCCGTGGAGGCCGCGGTGGAGATGGCGCAGAAATTCGGAGCGGAGCTGTCGTTGTGTCTGGTCAATGTGGCGCATGGCGGCGGGCGAGGACCCCTCATTCACCATTGGACCGACGAGGACGCGCGGGCCATTCTGGACACGGCCGCGGCGCTGGCCGCTGCGAAAGGTGTCAAGCCCGTGGCCAAGGCGGTGGTTCTGGACCGCGAGGCTGCCTCGGGGATCGTGCGCTATGCCGATCTGAACCAGATTGACCAGATCGTGATGGGCACGGGAGACAAACGCGGCTTGTCTCGGCTGGTTCTGGGCTCGGTTGCGGCCGATGTGGCGGGGAGGGCGCATTGCTCGGTCACGGTGGCACGGTAGGGCAACAGCGGCGACGGTCCCGGCTCCTGAAGCGCTGATCCAGATCAACGTGGGAATTGCGGGATGGGCGTAGGATTGAATGTGAACACACTGGGGTGTCAGGGGAGATCGGATATGGACAAAGACCGGATAGCAGGTTCCGCCAAAGTCGTGGCGGGCAAGGCGAAAGTGGCCGTTGGCAAGGTACTGGGCGATGCAAAGCTGCAATCGGAGGGCCAGGCTCAAAAGGTCGAAGGCACCGTGCAGAACGCCGTGGGCGGCATCAAGGACGCTGTCTAAGAGGCCCTCGACGACAAGTAAGGGTCTGCAAAATCAATAAGGAGAGGCTATATGTCGCTGGGTACAATTCTGATAATTCTGTTGGTCATTTTCCTGCTGGGCGGGTTCAGCGGCCGGCTTGGTGGCTATGGCTATGGCTACGGCCACGGCGGCATCGGGGTGATCGGGGTGATCCTGATCGTGGTGCTGGTGCTGGTCCTGACGGGGCGGATGTAAGCGTTTGCGCGGCGGTGGGGGAGGATCCTGCCGCTGCGCTGCCGGCCGCTCCGACGGCGCCGTTGAGGCGGTCGGATCGAGATTGGCAAAGGTCGCGGGGACGTGATCGGGATTCGGACCTTGGTCCATTGTTCGGCGGGCTGGACGGCGTAAACTCTGCCCAACCTCTGGTCTGTGGGTTCTGCCCGTCGCCAGAGGTTGCGCGCGGGACCGGGAGCTGGAATCGTTTCCGGTTGATCCTGCGCAGTCTGGCGGAGCGTTTTCCGCTTGAGGGCTGATGATGAAACACACAATTTACGCGGCTTTGGTCGGTATCGCCCTGCTGGTGCCGGTCAACGCGCAGGCGTTGACGACGATTGCCGATGCCGACGGCATGGTTCTGTACACCTTTGACAAGGATGTCGGCGGGGTGTCGGCCTGCTATGACAGCTGTGCCGTGAAATGGCCGCCCTACCTAGGCAAGGCCGGCGAGGACAAGGGCGAGGGCTGGACTATGGTTGACCGCACAGACGGCACCAAGCAATGGGCCTATGACGGCAAGCCGATGTATTTCTATAAGGGCGACGTGAAGCCCGGTGACGCCATGGGCGACGGCATGGGCGGCATGTGGCATGTGATCAAAGAGTGAGTGTCCACACCTGGGACTTTTTTGGAAGCTTGCTATATCAATGGGTTGAGATTGCCCGTTAACCCGGTGGCAATGTTTGAAAGGCGGGGCCAAGTCCCCGCCTTTTGCACGGGCCGATGACCCCTGCGCAGTCAGAACACGTTGAACAGGTAAAGCAGGATGATGACAAGGATCGGAACTCCGAGGAAGTAGGCGAGGATGCCTTTCATGGCGGTCTCCTTTGGTTGCAGGAGATAACGCCGGAGGGAGGGGTTTGGTTCCGTTGGGGGGAGGCAGAGTCGGGGAATGCCCCGACCTACACGCCGCTTTCAAGGAGTTCGCGGATCAGGCGTTGGTAGGGGATGCCGCGTTGGGCAGCTTTGGTTTTGAGGGCGGTCAGCAGGGCTTCGGGGAGGCGCATGTTGATGCCGGCGGTCTTGGGGGAGGTTTCCCAGGTCAGGGGGCGCAATTGGGTGAAATCGAGGGTGGAGAGGCTTGGGCGAGGAAGGCTTCGGGTGACTATGTAGGGTGTGCACTTATTGCGCACCTTTTGGCCGAAGCAAGTGGTGCGCGATAAATGCGCACCCTACGGCTCGCTGCACGCTATGAAAGAGCTTTTTCAAAATCGAGAGACCGAACGACTTTCGCAATTTCGGAATCTTGAAGTAATCTTGCGTTCCGCCCAATTTTATTGGTTAGGGTCAGGACCCATTGATCGGCTTGAGGCTTTCCTGCTTGTATGATTCAAGCTCCCGAACTGACGGGGGTTTTGATGAGCAATCTTTTCTGGCTGACAGACGTGCAGATAGAGCGGC
>JANMCI010000408.1:0-19044 GCA_031361245.1 Rhodobacterales bacterium | reverse complement strand
CGAGGTCGCCTTTGCCGGTGCCGTCCAGCGTCCGCGCCTTGACCCGGCGCTCTTTGACCCCGCCACCGCCCAGCTTGTGCCGCGCCTTCTCAGCGCCATTCAGGCCGGCGATGACGCCACCCTGCGCGAAGTCATCGCGGTGTTCGAGGATATGGATTTCACCGTCCGCGCCGTGTCTGACCTTGCGCCTGACCTTCTGCCCGGCCCCGGCCTCCTGTCCGGCACCCTGACCGCCCAGGACGAGGCTGACGCCACCCGCGCCGCCGCCATCGTGGCCGCCCTCGGGGCGGTGGATGTCGGGCAGGGTGCCTGCGTCGCGCAAGGCCTGTGTCTGGCGGTCGAGGCGCTGCGGGGCACCGATGCCATGCTGGCCGCCGTGGCGGCGCTGCCTGCGTCGCTGCGGCCCGCGCCCGCCCTTGGGCGCGGCCTGCTTTACAAGGCGCCAAAGCCCGGGCAGGACCGCCGCATCGACCAGCCCACCATCGGCCCCCATACCCTTGCCGCAGTCGCCGCAGCTGGTCTGGGCGGCGTGGCGTTTCAGGCAGGGGCCGTCCTCTGCCTCGATCTGCCCGCGATGGCAGAGAAAGCGTCCCGTCTTGGCCTTTTTCTGTGGTCACGGCCATGCTGAAGATATTCCTGATCGCGGGCGAGCCGTCGGGCGACCGTCTGGGGGCGGCGCTGATGGCGGGCCTGCGCCAGCTGACCGAGGTCGAGTTTCACGGCGTTGGCGGCCCGATGATGCAGGCTGCGGGACTGGTCTCGCTGTTTCCGATGTCCGAGCTGTCGGTGATGGGTCTGGTCGAGGTGCTGCCGAAGTATTTCCACCTCAAGCGCCGCATTGCCGAAGCCGCCGCCGCCGCCCTTGCCGCGGAACCTGCCGCCGTCATCACCATCGACAGCCCCGATTTCTGCCTGCGCGTCGCGGCCATCGTCAAGGCCGCCCGGCCCGCGCAGCGCGTCATCCACTATGTCGCCCCCTCCGTATGGGCGTGGCGCCCCGGTCGCGCCGCAAAGATGGCGCGCGTCGTCGACCATGTGCTGGCCCTGCTGCCATTCGAGCCGCCCTACATGACCGCGGCCGGCATGACCTGCGATTTCGTCGGCCACCCGGTTGTCGCCGAGCCACTGGCAACGCGCGAGGAGCGCAGCCTGATGGACGGCTCCCGCCCGCTGATTCTCGCCCTGCCGGGCTCGCGCCGGGGCGAAGTGACGCGCCTTGCCCCGGTTCTTGGCGAGACCCTGAACCAAATAGCTAAGATCTTTCCGAATTTGCGGGTCGTCCTGCCGACCGTTCCCCATGTGGCGGGTCTGGTGCGGGACCTCACGCAGGACTGGCCGGTGCAACCCCGCATTGTCGAGGATGCCACGCTCAAGCGTGCCGCCTTCGCCGCCGCCGATGTGGCCATCGCCGCTTCGGGCACCGTGTCGCTGGAGCTTGCCGCCAACGACGTGCCGATGGTGATCGCCTACAAGATGAACCCCGTCACCTTCTGGCTGACCAGCCGTGCGCTGTTGATCGACACGGCGACGCTGGTCAATCTGGTTTCGGAAACCCGCGCCGTGCCTGAATTCCTCGGACCGCGCTGCACACCGGACCTGATCGCCCCGGCCGTGATTTCGGTGCTGCAGGATCGCCACGCCCAGGACGCCGCGATGTCCCTGACGATGGAGCGTCTGGGTCGCGGTGGCGAGCCGCCCGGCCTGCGCGCCGCCCGCTCGGTTCTGGCGCATCTGGGTTAGGACCAGCGCCCGTGTTCGTTACAGAACGAAGTCGACGCTGAACCAATAGGCGGCCACGATGGTGCCATCGAGAACCGTCAACTGGAATTCGGCCGTGGCGTCATCGTCGGTGTTCCCGAGAATCAAGGTCTCACTGCCAGAGCCGGCAACCGCCATCAGATAACCCTTGGCCGGAGTGCCCGTCGTGGCGTCCGTCCACTTGAACGCCTGATTGCCGGTGATGGTTGTGTCGGCATCGATGACCGATACGTCAATCCTGTCGAAATCGAATTCGAAGCTGGCGACCACATCGCGCGTGGTGCCATTTGAATCATTCGTGGAGTGGAACTTGAAGACGTCACTGCCGGCGCCGCCATAAAGACTGTCCCGGCCACCACCACCCACAAGCACGTCATTGCCGTCTTCGCCGTAAAGCAGATCATTGCCGGCCGCGCCGAAAAGTTGATCGTTGCCGCTGAAGCCCAGCAGCCGATCGTTGCCATTTCCACCGTACAGCGTGTCGCTTCCCGTCCCGCCGTCCAGGTAGTCAGCGCCATCCTCGCCGAACAGCAGATCGTTCTCGGAGCCGCCATCCAGCGAGTCGTTGCCGGTCCAGCCATAAAGTATGTCGGCCCCGGCACCGCCAAAGAAATAGTCATTGCCACCGGACCCGGTGCTGGTGTGCCCCAGATCGTCAATAATGTCGTTGCCACCTCCGCCATAGACGGTGTCATTGCCCGCGCCGGGATGGATTGTGTCTGCGAAGCTGGTCCCCAGGATCCGGTTCGCGAATGTTGTGCCATCGATATGAGCCATGAGATGTCTCCTTTTGCGATGTTAAGCTCTTATAAATTAACGCGTGGAGCCGGAAATGGTTCCCCCATCCGCTCAGAGCCCCCGATGGTGTGCCTCTCCTCCGCGTCGTCCAGGCCGGAATTTATCCACCCACCGACCACGGCGCCAAAGGTGTTTTGGTCCGACCGATCGGTCAACGGGCGACAGCGGACTGGATGCGCCACGCTCTTGACGGCGATGCCGTCAAAAGCGGCATCGCGTCATTTCCCGCGCCAGACCCAGCCGCCGCCAAACACCCGAGACCCCTCGGACGCATAGAAAACGCACGCCTGCCCGGCCGACACCCCATCTTCGGGGTCCAGCAGTTCGACCTCCGCCTCGGTTGCCGACAAGGGTCGCACGATGGCCGCCCGCGACGGTCGGGTCGAGCGGACCTTGACCTCCAGATGCCATTCCGTCCGGCTCTCGAACGGGGCGTCTCCCAGCCAGTTGATCTCCCGCACCGGCACCACCCGCGTCGACAGCGCCGCCTTGGGGCCCACGATCACCCTCCGGCTCGCAGGGTCCAGCCGCACCACATACAGCGGATCTTCCAGCCCCCCGATGCCCAACCCTTTGCGCTGCCCGACGGTATAGTGGATGACCCCGCGGTGCGTGCCCAGAACCCGGCCCTCGTGATCCACGATCTCGCCCGGATCCGCAGCCCCCGGCCGCAGCTTTTCGATCACCGCCGCATAGTTCCCGCCCGGCACAAAGCAGATGTCCTGACTGTCCGGCTTGTCCGCCACCGGCAGCCCGTATTTCGCCGCCAACGCCCGCGTTTCCGCCTTGGAGGCCAGATGCCCCAGCGGGAAGCGCAGGTATTCCAGCTGGTCGGGCTTGGTCGAGAACAGGAAATAGCTTTGATCGCGATTCGCATCGACCGCCCGGTGCAACTCCGGTACCGCGCCGACCTTGCGCTGGATGTAATGCCCCGTCGCCATGCAATCGGCATTGAGGTCCTTCGCCGTCGCCAGCAGATCCTTGAACTTGACGCGCTCGTTGCAGCGAATGCAGGGCACCGGCGTCGCTCCCGCGAGATAGGCGTCGGCAAACTCTTCGATCACCGCCTCGCGAAAGGCGTTCTCATAATCAAGCACGTAATGCGGAAACCCCATGGTTTCCGCCACCCGCCGCGCGTCCTGAATATCCCGCCCCGCACAGCACGCCCCCTTCTTGGCCAGCGCCGCACCGTGATCGTAAAGCTGCAGGGTGACCCCCACCACGTCATAGCCTTCCTCGGCCAGCATCGCCGCCACGACAGAGCTGTCCACGCCGCCCGACATGGCCACGACCACCCTTGTGTCTGCAGGCGCCTTGGGCAGACCAAGTGAATTGAGCTGAACATCAAGCATGATTGCGGCGATCCTTGGGATTTCCCACAGCAATATAGGAAAATGTCCCCTACTCTCAACCACCCGCGCAGGCAAGACTTCACGCTTGTTTAAGGACGGTGCGGCAAGTTGGCGGAGTTGGACGAGGATTTGGACATGTATCTCAAGAAAGTTGACGGGCCGCGGCAGGTGATGCTTCCCGATGGGATGATTCTCTCCCGCGCCGATTTGCCCCCCGCCGAGACCCGCCGCTGGGTCGCCAGCCGCAAGGCAATCGTGGTCAAGGCGGTGATTCATGGCCTGATCACGCAAAGCGAGGCGTTGGAGCGCTATGCCTTGTCCGAGGAAGAGTTCGGTTTTTGGCGCCAGGCCGTGGAAAATCACGGCGACAAGGCCCTTCGTGTCACAACAATCCAAAAATATAGACAACTTTAAGTTGTTTTTGCTTCCCGTTCTGGCAGAGTAACGGTCCGTTAACCATTGGCAGCCAAAGTCGTTAACGAACAAGATGCAAGACGGAGTTATTAAATGCGCGTACTGCTGGTTGAAGACGATCCGACGACATCGCGCAGCATCGAATTGATGCTGACCCATGCGAACCTCAATGTGTACTGTACCGACCTTGGGGAAGATGGGATCGATCTCGCCAAGCTCTACGATTATGACCTGATCCTTCTCGATCTCAATCTCCCGGACATGAGCGGGCATGAAGTGCTGCGCCAGCTGCGGCTGTCCCGGGTGGAAACGCCAATCCTCATCCTGTCGGGTTCGGACGATACCGAGAACAAGATCAAGGGCTTCGGCTTTGGCGCGGATGACTACCTGACAAAACCCTTCCACCGCGAAGAGCTTGTCGCCCGCATCCACGCCATCATCCGCCGCTCCAAGGGGCATTCGCAATCGGTCATCCGGACCGGTCTGGTGAACGTCAATCTGGATGCCAAGACCGTCGATGTGGATGGCGCGGCCGTCCATTTGACCGGCAAGGAATACCAGATGCTGGAACTGCTTTCCCTGCGCAAAGGCACGACGCTGACCAAGGAAATGTTCCTGAACCATCTTTATGGCGGAATGGACGAGCCTGAATTGAAGATCATCGACGTCTTCATCTGCAAATTGCGCAAGAAATTGGCGGAAGCGACCGGCGGTCAGAACTACATCGAAACCGTCTGGGGCCGCGGATATGTGCTGCGCGAACCCAGCGTGATCGCAGAACCCAAACTCGCCGCCTCGGCCTGACTTTACCATTGACGCGTCCCCCCTTACCTTCGGGGCAAAAGGGGGGGCGTCATGAGCCAGGATCCAGTCGTCACCATGTCCGTCGACGCGTTGACGCAAGCGCAGGCCCGCACCGAACTGGAGCGACTGGCGCTGGAGATTGCCGAGGCCAATCGCGACTACCATACCCTCGATGCACCGCAGATTTCTGACGCCGATTATGACGCTCTGAAACGTCGCAACGCCGAGATCGAGGCGCGGTTTCCCAACCTCAAGCGCAGCGACAGCCCGTCGGATATCGTGGGCGGTGCGGTTGCGTCCGGTTTTGGCAAGATCGCGCACCGGGTCCGGATGCTCAGCCTTGAAAACGCCTTTTCCGATCAGGACGTGCTGGATTTCGAGGATCGGGTTCGCAAATTCCTCGGCGCGGCGGGGCCGATCTCCTGCACGGCCGAACCCAAGATTGACGGCCTTTCCCTCTCTTTGCGCTACGAGGGCGGCGAACTGGTTCAGGCCGCCACCCGCGGCGACGGCGAGACCGGCGAGAACGTCACCGCCAACGCCATGACCATTGCCGATATTCCCAAAACCGTCGCCGGCGCGCCTGATGTGATGGAGGTCCGCGGCGAGGTCTACATGAGCCACGCCGACTTTGCCGCCCTCAACGCCCGCCAGACCGCGGCAGGTGACAAGCTATTCGCCAACCCGCGCAACGCCGCCGCAGGGTCGCTGCGCCAATTGGACACCTCGATCACCGCCGCACGGCCGCTGCGATTCTTTGCCTATGCCTGGGGCGAGTTGTCCGAACCGCTTGGCCTCACCCAGATCGCCGCGCTGGAGCGGCTGCGCTCGATGACCTTTCCGGTCAATCCGCTGACCGTTCTGTGCGTCACAACCGCCGACCTTCTGAACCAATACCACGCCATCGAGGCGCAGCGCGCCACGCTGGGCTATGACATCGACGGTGTCGTCTACAAGGTCAACGACCTTACCCTGCAATCGCGCCTTGGCTTCCGGTCGACCACGCCGCGCTGGGCAATCGCCCACAAATTCGCGGCCGAGCTTGCCTGGACGCGGCTGCTGGCCATCGACATTCAGGTTGGCCGCACCGGGGCGCTCTCCCCCGTGGCGCGTCTGCAACCCGTCACGGTTGGCGGGGTCGTGGTGTCGAACGCCACTCTGCACAATGAGGACTACATCGCCGGGCGCGATGCGAAAGGCCGACCGATCCGCGACGGCAAGGACATCCGCGTCGGCGATTGGGTGCAGGTCTATCGCGCCGGCGATGTCATCCCCAAGATTGCGGATGTTGACCTGTCGCTGCGCCCTTCAGGGACCGAACCCTATGTTTTCCCCACGGTTTGCGCCGAATGCGGCTCACCGGCGCTGCGGGAGGAGGGCGATGCCGTGCGCCGCTGCACCGGGGGGCTGATCTGTCCGGCGCAGGCGGTCGAGCGGCTCAAGCATTTCGTCTCGCGGGCGGCTTTCGACATCGAGGGGCTTGGCGCCAAGCAGGTCGAGATGTTCTTCAACGACGCCGAACTGGCCGTGAAAACGCCTGCGGACATCTTCACGCTCGCATCAAGAGACGTCCAGAACCCACTGAAAAAACTGAAAAATCGTGAAGGATTTGGCGACCGTTCCGTGACCAACCTCTTTGCCGCCATCGAGGCAAAGCGCACCATTCCGCTGGACCGCCTGATCTTCGCGCTGGGCGTCCGGCATATCGGCGAACAGGTCGCGGGCCTTCTGGCGCGGCATTATTCGACCTGGGAAGCATTTGAAGCCGCGACCACCCAGGCCGAGCCGGGCAATGACGCCTGGGCCGAACTGACCAATATCGACGGCATCGGCGATGTCGTGGCCCAAAGCCTGTCCTCCGCCTTCCACAACCCAAACGAACGCGCGGCCATCGACGCGCTGGTGGCCGAATTGACCGTGCAACCCGTGCTCGCCCGGCCCGTTGCCGACTCCTCCATCGCCGGCCTGACCCTTGTCTTCACCGGCACCTTGGAAAAGATGAGCCGCTCGGAAGCCAAGGCACGGGCAGAGGCGATGGGGGCCAAAGTGGCAGGCTCGGTCTCCGCCAAGACCGACATCGTGGTCGCGGGCCCCGGCGCCGGGTCCAAGGCCAAAGCGGCCGAAGCGCTTGGCATCCGCATTATCGACGAGGATGAATGGTTGTCCCTCGCAGGCGTCCCATGAGCCGACCGGAGATTCTGTTCCCGCTCTTTGCCGAACTGGAAACGCTCCATGGTCTTGGCCCGAAATCGGCCAGGAACTTTGCGGCTCTGGGGATCGAGCGGCCCAAGGATCTCTTGTTCCTGCTGCCCCATTCCGGCATCGACCGCACGCCGGTTGCCTCGTTGCGCGACGTGACCTTGCCGTGCACCGCCACGGTCGAAGTCGAGGTTGGTGGCCACTTTCCGCCCCCGGCGCGCGGGCGTCCGTACCGGGTGATGGTGCGGGACGCCAAGCTGGAATTCATGCTGGTGTTCTTTCATGCCAAGGGCGATTTCCTGCAAGGCCTCCTGCCCACCGGGCAACGCCGCATCGTGTCGGGCCGGGTCGAGCTTTTCGATGGCGTGGCCCAGATGGCCCATCCCGACCATATCCTGCGGAGCGACGAAGCCGCCGCTCTGCCTCATTTCGAACCGGTCTATCCGCTGACCGCGGGCGTCACCCAAAAGCTCGTCGCCAAGGCCGTGTCCTCGACCATCGAACGCTGTCCCGATCTGCAGGAATGGATTGATCCGCCGCTGATGGCGCGTCAGGGCTGGCCGACTTGGCGCGCCGCCGTCGCATCCGCCCATGCGCCGCTTGGGGCCCAGGATGTCGCCCCCACCGCACCGGCCCGCCAGCGCCTCGCCTATGACGAGCTTTTCGCCCATCAGCTGACCCTGTCCCTTGCCCGCGCTCAACTGCGGCGCGGCAAGGGCAAGTCTTCAACCGGGACGGCGGCCTTGCAGCGCAAGGTATTGGAGAATATCCCATTTCCGCTCACCGGTGCGCAGACCCGCGCCACGGCCGAAATTGCCGCCGACATGGCATCCCCCCTGCGGATGAACCGGCTTTTGCAGGGTGATGTCGGGTCCGGCAAGACGCTGGTTGCGTTTCTGGCGCTGCTGGTTGCGGTCGAGGCGGGCGGTCAGGGCGTGATGATGGCGCCGACCGAACTGCTGGCCCGCCAGCATTTCGAGGCGCTCGCCCCCCTTGCGCAGACCGCCGGCGTCCGGCTGGAATTGCTGACCGGGCGCGACAAGGGCGCCGAGCGGCAGATGAAACTCGACGACCTTGCCGCCGGGCGTATTCCGATTCTGGTCGGCACCCATGCAGTCTTTCAGAAGGATGTCGAATTCGCCGATCTGCGCCTTGCCATTGTCGACGAGCAGCACCGCTTCGGGGTCGAGCAGCGGATGGAGCTTGGCGCCAAGGGGCAGGCCGCCGATGTGCTTGTGATGACCGCCACGCCCATTCCGCGCTCGCTGGCGCTGGCGTCCTATGGCGACATGGATGTCTCGGTGCTGGACGAAAAGCCGCCGGGCCGCAAGCCGATCAAGACCGCGCTGATCGCCTCGTCGCGGATGGCCGAGGTGGTGGCCCATCTGGCACAGGCCGTGGTCGTGGGCAGGCAGGCGTATTGGGTCTGCCCGCTGGTCGAGGAATCCGAGAGTCTCGACTATGCCAGTGCCGAAGAGCGCTTTAACGCCCTGCGCGCGGCTCTGGGCGAGGGGGTCGTGGGGATGGTTCATGGCCAGTTGCCCCCCGCCGAAAAGGATGCCGCCATGGCGCGGTTTGCCAGCGGGGTGACCAAGGTCCTCGTTGCGACCACCGTCATCGAGGTCGGCGTCAACGTGCCAAACGCCACCATCATGGTGGTCGAACGCGCCGAGGTCTTTGGCCTTGCCCAGTTGCACCAGCTGCGCGGCAGGGTAGGGCGCAGCTCAGCCGCCTCGACCTGCCTTCTGATGTATCAGGCGCCCTTGTCCGCTACCGGCAGGCGCCGCCTGCAGGTCATCCGCGACACCGAGGACGGTTTCCGCATCGCTGAGGAGGACCTTGCCATGCGCGGCGCGGGCGATCTGATCGGCACGGCCCAATCCGGCCTGCCGCGGTTCCGCATTGCCGATCTGGAGCGCCAGTCTGCCCTGATGGCCATCGCCCAAAGCGATGCCCGCAAGCTGCTGAGCGATGACCCCGCCCTCACCTCTCCCCGCGGGGCGGCGGCGCGGCTTTTGCTGTGGCTTCTGGACCAGGATCGCGCCATCAAGCTGATCTCCGTCGGATAGAGCGTTTTGCTGTTTATCGTCGAACCGGATCAACAGCAAACCGCCTGAACCGGCTTTGTTCACAAATGTTCTCATTTAGTTCTTTACTTATGATTAACAATGTGAGAACAATACGGCAACAAACACATGAGGACGCCATGACCGCTCAAGTGAAAAAGTTGCTTCTCCGCTCTACCCCCTCATTGGCCGAGGATGCAGCGGGCGTGGCCGTTCTGTTCATGTTGCTTTTCGCCGGACTGACCCTGTCCGGCACTGCCTGATTGCCTGCGTTCTGACTGTGCGGGCCTGCGGACCCTCCGTCCCGAGGTGACCTGCCCCTCCGCCGCCCGCTTCGGAAACGCCACTGACCTCCGCCACCCTCCGGTGTGCGGAGGTCTTTTTATGCCCCAGCCACCTATGCGGCAGCCATGGCGACAGCCTCGCAGGCCGCCTCCAGCGCCAGCAGGATCGAGGCGTGGCGGTTCTTGTAGTCCCGCGCCGGGATCAGCACTTCATAGCCGTCGAACGGGGCAGGCGGCACCGCCCCGCCCTCCTTCAGCATCCGCGCTACCGCGTCGCGCGCCGCCTCCAGCTCGCCCAGGTTGCGCCCGATCACCGCACCGCCCAGCACCGACGCCGAGGCTTGCCCCAGCGCGCACGCCTTCACGTCCTGCGCGAACTCGGCCACCCGACCGTCGCGCATCACCACATCCGCCGTGATCGTCGAGCCGCACAGCGGCGAGCGTTTGCGCGCGGTGCCCTGCGGCTCCGCCAGCCGTCCCAGATGCGGAATGTCCGCCGCCAGAGCCAGAATCTGGCCCGAGTAAAGCTTCACAAGATCGGTATCGCTCATCTGCTGTTGGCTTTCCGTTGCCGCCTCCCTTAGATAGGCCCGCTTGCGCGCCGCGCCAAGGAGAACCGCATGACCTTCGATCCATCCTCCCTGAAATATGATGCGGCGGGTCTGATCCCCTGCATCACCCAGGATGCCGACAGCGGCGAGGTGCTGATGTTCGCCTGGATGAATGCGGCTGCCGTGGCCCGGACGCTGCAAACCGGCCGCGTCACCTACTGGTCGCGGTCACGCTCGGCGTTCTGGATCAAGGGCGAGACATCGGGCCATGTTCAGCATCTGCGCGACCTCAGGATCGACTGCGACCGCGACTGCCTGCTGGCCCTGGTCACGCAAAAAGGGGCGGCCTGCCACACCAACCGCCGGTCGTGCTTTTATACCGCCATCCGCGACGGGGCAGAGGTCGAGATATTGCAGCCAATGCCAGCCACGGACATCAAGGGATGACCCAGTCCACCCCTGACATGATTCCCGCCTGGGTCGACGGTCGGCTGCAACAGGTCGAAAAGCTGGCCGTCCATCAGCGCGGTCTGCGTCACATGGCGGTGTCGGTCTTTGTGATGCAGGGCGACCTGGTGCTTTTGCAGCGCCGGGCCGAGGGGAAATACCACACCCCCGGCCTGTGGGCCAACACCTGCTGCACCCATCCGGGCTGGAACGAATCGCCCGCCGATTGCGCGCAGCGCCGCCTGCAGCAAGAACTGGGGATCACCGGGCTGTCGCTGGTGCCGGCAGGAAAGGTCGAATACCGCGCCGAGGTGGGGCAGGGCCTGACCGAGCATGAAGTGGTCGATGTCTTTGTGGCCCGCGTCACAGAACGCCCCGACCTTGCCCCCGATCCCGCCGAAGTGGCCGACACCCGCTGGATGGGTCTTGGCGATCTGATGGCCGATCTTGCTGACCGCCCGCAGAAATATACCCCATGGCTGCGCATCTACATGGACGACCACCGGGACCAGATTTTCGGCGCATAGGCGTTTTTGCCATTTCCCCAACCTCTTGATGTCATGTGCCGCTTCGACCGTTGCCCCCCTTGGGCATCTGTGGCAAGACAACGGGGTTAATCCCTGACGCAGAGCTGTCTGATGAGTGATTTTTCCACCCGCCGCGTGATGATGGTCGACACTCAGGTTCGCCCCTCCGATGTGACCAAGTTTCCGATCATCGCCGCAATGCTGTCCGTGCCGCGTGAAAACTATGTGCCGCCAGCCCAGCGCGAGGCAGCCTATGTCGGTCTGAACATCGATTTCGCACCGGGCCGGGTCGTGCTGGAGCCGAGGACGCTCGCCAAGCTTCTGGATTTTCTGGATATCTTGCCGGGCGACCGCGTGCTGGATGTCGGCGCGGGCTTTGGCTATGGCGCTGCGGTCCTGTCCGAAATGGGGGCCACGGTTGTGGCGCTCGAAGCGGACGCCACTGCGGCGGCCGCCGCGCATTCGCGCCTTGCCAACGGGTCCGAAACGGTCACCGTGGTGACCGGTCCCCTGCATGAAGGCGCCGCCACTGAGGCGCCCTTTGACGTGATCCTGATTGAAGGTGGCGTGGAAGAGGTGCCCTCGGCCCTCGCTGCACAACTGGTTGAAGGCGGCCGCATCGGTGCCGTGTTCATGGAAGGCGCCCTTGGCATCGTGCGCACCGGGCTCAAGCGTGACGGCGTGATCAACTGGCGTTTTGCCTTCAACGCCACCGCCCCGGTGTTGCCGGGTTTTGCGGCCGTACGGACATTCATGCTGTAGATAAGCAGCAGGACGATTGCCTGCCGCCTTTCCGGCAGCGGGCAAAGCAAATTGATGAGGTGAGAGATGCGTAAGGTTTGGATCGCTGCGGTCGTCGCTCTGGTGGGTCTGTCCCCCGTCACCCTGTCCGCCGAAACCCTTACTGACGCGCTGATTTCGGCCTATCGCAACTCGCATCTGCTCGACCAGAATCAGGCCGTTCTGCGTGCGAGGGACGAGGATCTGGCAACCGCTGTCGGCACCTTGCTGCCAGTGCTCAGATTTCAGGCCTCGATCGATGGCCGTGGTTCCATTTCCAGGGACGGAAAACCGTCCGACCTCAGTTTGAGCGATACCGCGACCCTGATCGCCTCGATGCCCATTCTGGATTTCGGGCGCGGCCAATTTGGCATCAATTTGCGCAACGAAATCGTGTTGGCCAGCCAGCAGTCTCTGGTGAATGTCGAACAGCAGGTGCTGTTCGACGCCGTCACCGCCTATGTCGACATGGGCCTGCAGGGCGAACTGGTCGCGGCGCAGGAAAGCAACACGCGCCTGATCTCTCAGGATCTGCGCGCCGCCCGTGACCGGTTCGACGTCGGCGAAGTGACCCGCACCGACGTCGCTCTGGCCGAGGCGCAACTGGCCGCGGCCAATGCAGCCCTCGCTGCGGCGCAGGGCAACTACAATGTTGCCCGCGAACGCTACAACGCCGCCATCGGTCACTACCCCGACAAACTGTCCGGTCTGCCGAAATGGCCCAAGACCGCATCGACCTTGGCCGAGGCGCGCCAGATTGCCCTGCGCAATCACCCGGTGATCCTGCAATTGCAGCATGAGGCGAGGGCAGCCGACTTTGGTGTGGACTTTGCCCGGGCCGACATGCTGCCGTCGGTCAGTGGCGATATCTCGATGTCGCGAAGCTTCTTTAACGGCAAGTCCTCCCTTATCGGCGAGAACATAGGAATTACCCTGAACCAGACGATCTATTCCGGGGGCCAGAAATCCTCTGCCCTGCGCAAAGCGATTGCGAACAGTCAGGAAACCCATGCCCGCCTGATGCAGATCGGCGTCAGCGTTGAAGAGGCGGTCGGCAACGCGTGGTCCAACATCCTCGTGGCCAAAGTCTCGATCGAGGCGGGCGATCAGCAGATCCGCGCCGCCCAGGCCGCCTATGACGGCGTCAAGCAAGAGGCCGAACTTGGCTCGCGCACCACCCTTGATGTGCTGGATGCCGAGCAGAACCTGCTGTCGGCCCGGGCGTCGCGGCTGCAGGCGGCGGCCAATCTTTACAAGAGCCAGTATCAGCTTTTGTCGGCGATGGGGCTTTTGACGGCCAATCACCTCAGGCTTGGCATCCCGACCTTCGACCCCAATGCCTATCTGAATGCCGTGAAAAACGCGCCCGCCACCAGCGGTCGCGGGGCAAAGCTGGACAGGATCCTCAAGACGCTCGGCAAGTAACCGGCAATCGTTAAGACTTGGCGACAGTTCGACGCGTCAATTCCTTGTGTCTTTGCGGGGTCTCGTCTACACTCCCTGCCATCAAGCCCCCGTCAGGAGCATGCGAGCGCGAATGTCCGAAGCGATGAGTTCCGTCGAGATTGAGGATGTCCTCTCATCGATACGCCGTCTGGTGTCCGAGGATTTGCGTCCCGCCTCCAGACACGTTGCCGTGCCCAAGGCTGATGAAAAGCTGATGCTGACTTCAGCGCTGCGGGTGGTGGTCGAAAAGGTGGCCGCCGCCGAACCCGTTGCCCCGCCCCGGCCAAACCCCTTGCCCCGCCTGCATCTTGGCGCCGTGCCTGCCAGCGAAGAACTGGTCGCCACGTTGGAGCGGGCGGTCGAGGCACAGGATATCGAATGGGAATCCGAGGTGGGCGATCCAGCGCCGCTGGTCGCCCGCATGGAATGGACCGAGGATGGCTGGGCCGCAATCGAGGAGGGCGTCACAGCCGAAGACATCCTGCCCGAGGCCGCCGCTTTCTCAACAGAGCCGGAGGTTGAGCTAGCGCCTGAGCCCGAGCCCGAGACTGCGCCCCAGACTGCGCCCCAGACCGAACCCGAGACAGCATCCGAGCCCGAGACCGCCGCCTTGAACGCGGACGCCATCATCCCCGACGCCGAGGCGACCGACGACACCGCCGATCACGCCGAGGCCGAGATCACCTCCTGGGCCCAGACCGGGTCAGAAGAGGACATCGACCACGTCGACCCCGATTCCTTTGACTTCGGGCCGGTCGATCCCATCGCCGTGCCCGATGATCACTGGGCCGACCGTGCCGAAGCCGAAGCCGTGGCCGAGTTGCGTGCCACCGGTCAGGGTGAAACCGACGCCGCACCCGCCGACGAGTTGACCTATGACGAACAGATCCTGCGCGATCTGGTCCGTGACCTCATCCGCGAGGAATTGCAGGGTGCCTTGGGCGAGCGGATCACCCGCAATGTCCGCAAGCTCGTCCGGGCAGAGATTTCCCGCGCCATCGCCTCGCAAGAGCTGGAATAGGGCGTGTCTGGTTTTGACTGAAACTTCTTTGTCGAAAAACGCGTTCGAGCCCGGGCGCGAGGCAGCGATTTTCGTTTCCATCCAAACCTGACACGCTTTTGGGGCCGCAAGCCCGCCCCCCAAACCCATGGTCCCAAATGAAAAACGCGCCCGGAAAGGCGCGTTTCAAGTCTGCGGGAACAATGGGATCAGGCCGCTTCAGCCTGCTCCAGTTCCGCCGCATGGCGCCGCTCGCTCTCTTCGCGCGACAGCGCGACCGAGGTGCGAACCCCCTTCGAGACGAACTCCATCAGCCCTTTGACCACACGCTCGTTGGGGTCGATACCGGCACAGGACAGGACCTCACGGCCATCGCGCGACCGCGCCCAGCGGGCGATCTGATCGGGACCATTGCCATACTTCTTGTCGTCGGCAATTGCATCGTCCAAGGCAGCCAGAACCACCGCCGCAAACAACTTGCGCGCGCGTTGACCCTGCTCGAAGTTGAAGGCAGTGCTATCAATGAAATCGGCCATTAGCGTCCTACTTCTTGCTCTTGTCTTTTCTGACGTTTAGCGCTTGTAACCATTCGATGACGATTCGTCATGTCATTATTTGAATGACAGCCATGCTATTTCTGCATGGCTCGCTTTTTCTGACTCTGCATCTAGTTGGCTTGTCGGCAGGGTATCGACCATATATAGGGTCGACAAAATTCACTTCAACCTTTTGTCAAGGTTTTGCCACAATGTCCAAGATAAACGGAAACGAGATCCGCCCGGGTTTCATCATCGAGCACGATTCCGGCCTGTGGGCTGCGGTCAAGGTCAACCATGTCAAGCCCGGCAAGGGCGGCGCCTTCGCTCAGGTTGAGTTGAAGAACCTGCGCGACGGTCGCAAGCTGAACGAGCGCTTCCGCTCCGAAGACAAAGTCGATCAGGTCGAGCTGGAATACCGCGAACAGCAGTTCCTTTATGAAACCGACGGCCGCCTCGTGTTCATGGACAGCGAAACCTATGAGCAGACCGAGATCGACGCCGAGCTTCTGGGCGACCGCAGGCCGTTCCTGCAGGATGGCATGACCGCACGGCTGCAATACTATGGCGAAGAGGCGCTGAACGTGACCTTGCCGCAAAAGGTGCGCTGCAAGGTCGTCGATACCGAGCCGGTGCAAAAGGGTCAGACCGCCGCCAACAGCTTCAAGCCGGCCATTCTGGAAAACGGCGTGCGAATCATGATCCCGCCGTTCATCGGCCCGGACGAGGACATCATCGTCCACACCGAATTGATGGAATATTCCGAGCGGGCCTGACCCTTGCGGGCGCGTGACCTCACGCGCCCGCCTGATCCACCGCAATTCTGGCATCGCCCGCCCGCATCTCACCCGCGCTGCGGTCAAACCGCAGCCACGCAATCCCCTTGCCGCCCGCCTGGGTGTAAAGTGTCCCGGCTTCCTTGCCGTCCGTCAGGATCTGCGTGCCAACCGGCACCGGCGCGCTGACCGTGACGCGGACCAGACCCTTGCGCAGTTCGGTCTTGTGCCGCATGCGGGCCGTGACCTCCTGTCCGATATAGCAGCCCTTGCGAAAGTCCACGCCATGCAGCCGGTCAAACCCGGTTTCCAGCAGATAGCCTTCGTTCGGGATCAGTTCCACGCCCGTTTCCGGGATCACATGGGCGACGCGGATCGCGTCCCAGTCCACCGCTGCGGCGGCAGGCCCCGCACCATAGTGGCGCCAACCCAGCGCCGGGTGGCGCGGATCGGGCAGGGCGCCTTCCGGCGCCACGCCAAGACCGCGCCCCACCGCCAGATCGGACGCGGTCAAGGTGACGTCGGCACGCAGCCGGTACATCGTCAGCCGCTGCAGAATGCCGTCGGCCAGAACTTCCGGCAGGTCCAGCAGCAGCTCTTGTCCGGTGTTCACCACAAAGAAGTCGGCCAGATACTTGCCCTGCGGTGTCAACAGCGCCGTCCAGACCGCACCCGGCCCCTTGGCCAGCGGCAGCACGTCATTGCTGACCAGCCCTTGCAGAAAGGTCAGCGCATCCTTGCCCGTGACCCTGACGACGCGTCGCTGTGGCTCTGTCATGGTCTAATCCTTGAATTGCAGCCGGTAGAGGTCGGCATAGAGCCCGCCCCGCGCCAGAAGGTCCGCGTGCCGGCCCTGATCGACGATTCGGCCCTTGTCCATCACCACGATCTTGTCCGCCTGCAGGATGGTCGACAGACGGTGCGCGATCACCAGCGTCGTGCGGCCATGTGACAGACGGGCCAGCGCGTCGGTCACCAGCTTTTCGGACTGGGCATCCAGCGCCGAAGTGGCCTCGTCCAGCAGCAGGACCGGCGCGTCGCGCAGCAGCGCCCGCGCAATGGCGACCCGCTGGCGCTGCCCGCCCGACAGACCCGAGCCGCGCGGCCCCGCCAGCGTTTCGGCACCCAGCGGCATCGCGGCCACGAAGTCCGCCGCGTTGGCATCGCTCAGCGCCCGCTCCAGTGCCGCATCGCTCTGATCAGCCGCGCCCATGCGGACATTGGCGGCGATCGTGTCGTCGAACAGCGCCGAATCTTGACTGACCACCGAAAACTGGCTGCGCAGCGCCCGCAGGTCCAGCGCCCCGATGTCAGTATCGCTCAGCAGCACCTGACCCGCCTGCGGATCGGCCATCCGCGACAGCAGCTGAAACACCGTCGTCTTGCCCGCCCCCGACGGCCCGACCAGCGCAGTCGTCTGCCCGGCCTCCGCGATCAGGCTGGCGCCCGTCAGCACCGGCTGCTCGCCGTAAGCAAAGGTCACGTCGCGCAGCTCCAGCCGGTGGCCGTGCGGGGCCGCAGGAATGGCCTTTGGGCTGGCCGGACTGGTCAGCCGCGGCGCCACATCCAGCAGGCCGCGCATCCGCTCCAGCGAGGCGCGGGCCTGCGCCCAGGTGGCCGACACCGATCCCAGCCGCCTGAGCGGCTCGAACACCAGCGCCATCGCGGTGAAAAAGCTCATGAACGCGCCCAGCGTCTTTTCCCCGGCCAATATCTGGCTGCCGCCATACAGCATCACCCCGGCAAAGCCCAAGGCCGCCACCAGATCGATCAGCGCCGGTATGGCCGCCGACGCGGTCTGCGAGCGGATCTGCGCGCCGAGAAACCGGTTCAGCGCCGTGCGGAACCGTCCCGCTTCCTGCGGCTCGGTGCCGGTCAGCTGCAGGGTGCGGATGCCGTGAAACGCCTCGTCCAACCGCGTCGTCAGCAGGGCCGCCGCCTGTCGCGATTGCCGCGCCGTCGCCCGCACCCGCGCCTGCAACAGTGCCAAGGGCCCCAGCACCACCGGCACCCCCACCACCGCCACCAGCGTCCAGCGCCAGTCGATCATCATGGCAACCGCCAGCAGCGACACCAGCGCTATGCTGTCGCGCCCCAGCGCCTGCAGCATCGGCGGCCACATCGTCTTGAGCGTCGCGGTGTCCCCGGCGATCCGCTCGATCAACCCGCCCGGCGGGTTCTGCAGAAAGAAGCCCAGATCCAGCTTCATCACATGGACAAGGGCCGCCTCTTGCATGTCGGCCGCGATCTTTTCCGCCTGCCGGTACAGGATCACCCGCTGGGCAAAGCCCGACAGCGCGCGCGCCACGAACACTGCCGCCACCGCCAGCGCCACCCACCACACGATGCTCATGTCCGCGCCGGCATGGATGCCGTCGAACATCGGGCGCACCAGATAGGACAGCGCGCCGACCGACGCGCCCTCCAGCGCCATGAACAGCAAGGCCGCCGCGAACATCGGCAGACGGGCCTTCAGATGGTCCCGCCACAGCCAGCCCAGCACCTGCCGCGTTGCCAAGGCGCCATCATTCATCTAGCGCAAACTCCGATCCCCGGCCCGCCACCGCGCGAACGAGGCGGTCAGCTCGGCCGGATCATACGCAGTTCGCATCCATTCCAGAAAGCCTATTCCGCTGTCCCGGAACGCATCCTCATAAACCCGCAGAAAATGGTCCAGAATCCCCGTCGCCGTGTAAGAGACATGGATGTAGCGAAAACTCAGCTGGCGCTTGGCCACTTCGATCGGCTGCCCCTCGATGACCAGAAGATACAGCGCCGCCGCCAGACCCGTGCGGTCCGCCCCCGATTTGCAATGGATCAGAACGGGTTTCGGTATCGTCCTCATATGGCTGATCAACAGCTCCAGATTTGCCACCGACGGCGCCTGACGGGCCGACAACGGCAGGCTGACCAATTCCAGCCCGAGTTTCTCGCAAACCTCAGCTTCAAAAAGGTAGAAGCTTTGCCGGGACTCTCCGCGCAAGTTCAGTACGCTGTGCAATCCGACCTTGTCGTGAATGGCGCGCAACTGGCCATCCGACGGCTGGTTCGACCGATAGACGCCGGGCGCGATCAGGTGCAGATTGCGCCACAGGATGCGCAGAAAGCCATGGTCAACCCATTGATAATGCTTGCGGGCAGCCTTCCGCGCCGCAGGCGTGCTGATGTCGGTGCCGAACCGTGCGCTCAGATGCCGCTGCCATGCCTCCAGCCGCTTTTTCAATGTCCCCGCCATGCGGCCCGCTTTGATCCTGACCCGCGCGCCGGAATGGCCAAGGGTGCGGCCTGTCCTAGCCGCTTGGCCGC
>JANMCI010000404.1:0-1890 GCA_031361245.1 Rhodobacterales bacterium | reverse complement strand
CTCGCTGGAGATCGCACCCGTCTCGACGGCCCGGATCTCTTCCCGGATCGCCAGAAGGGCGGTGATGAAGCGGTCGATCTCGGCTTTGGTCTCGCTTTCGGTCGGCTCGACCATCAGCGTCCCAGCGACGGGCCAGGACATGGTGGGGGCATGAAAGCCGTTGTCGATCAGGCGTTTGGCGATGTCGTCCACCGTCACCCCGGCATCGGCAAAGGGTCTGGTGTCCAGGATACATTCATGCGCGACCCGTCCCCGGTTGCCCATGAACAGGACCGGATAGGCCCCTTTCAGCCGCGCCGCTATGTAATTGGCGTTCAGAATGGCGACCCGCGTCGCCTGCGTAAGCCCATCACCCCCCATCATCAGGCAATAGGCCCATGAGATGAGAAGGATCGACGCAGAGCCGTAGGGCGCAGCACTCACCGGTCCCTCCTTGCCGCCCGTCTCTGGATGCCCCGGCAGAAAGGGTGCCAGATGCGCCTTGACGCCGATCGGCCCCATCCCCGGCCCGCCACCGCCATGGGGAATGGCAAAGGTCTTGTGCAGGTTCAGGTGGCTGACATCCGAGCCGATCTCGCCCGGCTTAACCAGCCCCACCATCGCGTTCATGTTGGCGCCGTCGAGATAGACCTGACCGCCATGCTCATGCGTGATCCTGCAGATGTCGCGGACCGTCTCTTCAAACACGCCATGGGTTGAGGGATAGGTGATCATGCAGGCTGCAAGGTTGCCGCCCGCCGCCTTGGCCTTGGCGCGGAAATCCTCGATATCCACGTCGCCATTCGGCATCGACCCCACGACGACCACCTGCATCCCCGCCATCTGGGCGCTGGCCGGGTTGGTGCCATGGGCCGAAACCGGAATGAGGCAGACCTTGCGGTGCCCCTCACCGCGCGCCCGGTGATAAGCCTGTATCGTCAGAAGCCCGGCATATTCGCCCTGCGCACCAGAGTTGGGCTGCATCGAAAATGCATCGTAGCCGGTGATTTCGCAAAGCTTCTCGCGCAGATCCTCGATCGCCTCGCGGTAGCCAGCGGCCTGATCGGGCGGGCAGAACGGGTGGAGGGTCGAGAACTCGGGCCAAGTGATCGGCATCATCTCGGCTGCGGCGTTCAGCTTCATGGTGCAGGAGCCGAGCGGGATCATCGCCCGGTCCAGCGCCAGATCGCGGTCCGAGAGGCGCCGCATATAGCGCATCATCTCGCTTTCGGCCCGGTTCATGTGGAACACCGGATGGGTCATGAAATCGGTCACGCGCAACTGGCTTTCGGGGAAGGACAGGGTCGCGCGGTGCGGCGGCACCCCGTCGATGCCGAAGGCACGCAGCACGCGGACCAGCACCTTTTCATCCGTCGTCTCGTCCAGCGAGATTCCGACCCGGTCATTGCCGATCTTGCGGAAATTCAGCCCCTCTTGCCGCGCCGCTGCCAGAATGCCGGTCTGACCAACGCCGACCTCGACGGTGATCGTGTCAAAGAAGGCCTTTGGGGACACCTTGGCCCCGGCGGCCCTGAGCGCCCTTGCCAGACGGTTGGTCATGAAATGCACCCGTTCGGCAATGGCGCGCAGGCCCTTGGGCCCGTGAAAGACCCCATACATCGAGGCCATGACAGCCAGCAAAGCCTGCGCCGTGCAGACGTTCGAGGTGGCCTTTTCGCGGCGGATATGCTGCTCGCGGGTTTGCAGGGACAGCCGGTACGCCTTGTTTCCGCGGCTGTCGATCGACACGCCGACGATGCGCCCCGGCATCGAGCGTTTCCACTCATCCCGGCAGGCGAAAAAGGCGGCATGCGGGCCGCCATAGCCCATCGGCACGCCAAAGCGCTGCGACGAGCCGACCGCGATATCCGCCCCCATGGCGCCCGGTTCCTTGAGCAGGCACAGCGCCAG
>JANMCI010000310.1:0-3436 GCA_031361245.1 Rhodobacterales bacterium | reverse complement strand
TCCGCTGCTGGGCCTGCCAAGGATCATGTCAACCGAAGCAGACTACCGGGCTGTGCTGGATGCCGTGGACCTTCCGGCAAATGGCGTGACATTCTGCACCGGCTCTTTCGGCGCTCGGGCTGACAACGATCTGCCTGCGATGATGCAGCGCCTTGGCTCCCGCGTGCATTTCTTGCATCTGCGCAATGTCCGCCGTGAAGGCAGCGATCTGCGCGACAGCTTTTATGAGGCAGAGCATCTGGGCGGCAATACAGATATGGTCGCTGTCATCGCGGCAATCCTTGCGGAAGAACGCCGCCGCCGGACCGAGGGTCGCACGGATTGGAACATTCCGTTCCGTCCCGATCATGGGCAGGACATTCTGGATGATCTGGGCCGCAAGGGCCAACCGGGCTATCCGACCATCGGGCGGCTGAAAGGTTTGGCAGAGTTGCGCGGCATCATGACGGCGCTGGATCATCCGCTGGTGACGGGGGCCAACGGCTAGATCGCAGGCATCGCCTCACGCGCAACCACCGCGCCGTGGTGACAGATCACTGCGCTGGCAAGCCGATGTCCTTCCGCCGCTGCCTGCAACGGCACCTCGCCGCGAAACCGCGCCGCCAGATAGCCCGCATTAAAGCTGTCGCCTGCACCAGAAGTATCCACAACCCGCGTCGCCGGGGCCATCGCTGTCTGAACCGTCTTGCCCTGAAACAGGATCATCGGCCCGCGCGCGCCGTTCTTCAGCACCACTTCCTGTGGCCCAAATCCGGCAATCCGGTCAACGATCTGCAAAGGTGACGAGCCGGGGTAAAGCCGTTCTTCATCATCATAGGACGGCAGTGCCACGCTGGTTGCGGCCCACATCGCATCATAACTCGCTCGCGCGGTCGCATCGTCAAGCCATAGGCGGGGGAGGTAGTTGGTGTCGAAAACCACCTGTTTGCCCGCTCCCTTCAACTCCCTTGCGGTGGCAATCAAAACCGCGCGCACCGACGGTGGCAAAATCGCGAGGGTAATGCCCGACAGATAGATCACATCAAAACCTAACAGATCGGCAAGACTGGCTCCAATGCCGGAAAACAGCGTCCGCGCTGCAGATGCCTCGCGCCAATAGTGAAAAGACCGCTCCCCACTGTGGTCAGTTTCGATCGCATAAATACCGGGAAGTCAAGTTTCATGCTGCCCGATCAGGTCGCAGTTTATTCCCTCGGCCTTAAGACCGTGCAGCATCTGCGTTGAAAAAGCATCCGTCCCAAGATTCGTGACGTAGCTGACATCGCAACCAAGCCGCGACAGGTAGACCGAGGTGTTAAGGGTGTCACCGGCAAAGCCAAGGCGCACAGTGCCCGCCATAAGGTCAATATGATTAAGCTCAATCATGCATTCGCCAATGCAGGCAAACTTCAACCGGGCCATTCGATCAACGATCGTTCACATAGCCATCAAGCAGTTCGCTTGCGTCGGCAGCAAAGTAGTCGCGCCGCTCCGTGATCAGACGACGGATAACGGTGAAAACCCGATCAATATGAATTTTCATGGCAGCGCCTGCGACCTCTGGATCGCGCAGTTTCAGGCCGTCCACAACTGCCAGGTGTTCACTTAGAACCTCATCAAGATGGCTTGGCAGGGGGATAGCCAGACGGCGGACCCGGTCAAGCTGTGCTTTTGCTCCGTTGATGATCTTCCAAATATGGGCGGACGCACCGAACTCGCAGATCATTGTGTGGAAAGCCTCGTCTAACTCGTAGAAGCCATCGTAGTCCAGATCGGCTGCCATCCGCCTTTGCTGGTGCATGTTGAAATCCAGCGACCGCTCGAACTGCGGAGTCATGCGGCTTGCCGCAAGGCGCGCCACTTTCAACTCGAGCGCATCACGGACAAGCTGCCCGTCGAATACCGACTGAAGGTCGATCTTGGACACATAGGTTCCCGAGTTCGGGATCACCGAAACGAGATTTTCTGACTGCAACTGCAGGATCGCCTCGCGGAGCGGAGTGCGAGAGATGCCCAACTGGTCACAAATCAGTTTTTCATTGACGTTGCTGCCGGGAGCAAAGTCCAGGTTAACGATGGCACGACGCATGATTCCGTAAACTTGCGATGTCTTTGGCAGCGCTGGATCGATCAGATTGATCAGATGTTCGGGCAGCCCCAATATACCGGCGTCCGTTGCGCCGTGTGCTTCGCGGTCTTTTTTTTTGGGTCGAGCCATGTTGTCCACCTTTTCCTGCAGCTATAGATAGCTGTGGAGTATCTACTTTGCAACGCCGCACCCTTACGGCCATTCCAAACGCTGTCAGATTCCCGGCACGGATCTCTGCGTTGACATAACATAAATACCAATATATTGGATTGAAAGCAAGCTTCAGCCTGCCGATTCCCGGTTGTTTGCCTTGGCAAGTGACCAGCATCCTGATTTTGCATCGCTTTGCCGTAGCCAAGGTGATCATGCGGTGTGGGCGAGGTCTCGTCAGGCAGAAAAAACGAACGAAAGGCGAAACCGAAAATGACGCTGCGCGGAAAAACAGCCGTGGTCACCGGTGCGGCAGGTGCGATCGGCGCGGCCATCTCACAGGCTTTGGCGGATCAAGGCGCCTTAGTTATTCTGGTTGATATGATGGCGGAACCGACGCAGGCCATGGCAAAGGCCCTTGGCGGACATGCAGCGATTGTTGACCTGTCGGATGCGGCAGCGGTCGCCACTATGGCCGCAGATGTGCTGGCTCGGTTTGGGCGCATCGACATTCTGGTCAACAACGCAGGCATTCTGAACTTTGAAAGGATTGCGGCGACCTCGTTGCAGGAATGGCGCCGGGTGCACGGCGTCAACGTCGATGCCGCGTTTCTTCTGGCGCAGGCCTTCTTGCCGGGGATGCGCGCTGAGCGCTGGGGCAGGGTGATCAACATAACGTCTTATGCCGCCAAATGCGGCGGTCTTGCCGCGGGCGCGGCCTATTCGGTGTCGAAGACGGCGATGATCGGTCTGACCTATTCTATTGCCCGGGACGTAGCGAGTGAGGGCGTGACATCCAATGCGGTTGCACCCGCCTATGTGATGTCGGCGATGATTTCCGAACAATTGACTGAGGCGCAGCGTCAGGCACAGCTTTCGCTTATTCCGGTGGGGCGGTTTTGCGCGCCCGAAGAGGTAGCGCATGCCGTCATGTTCCTTGCTTCGCCTTTGGCCGGGTTAATTACCGGCGAAGTCATTGATGTGAACGGGGGGCTGCAGTTTGACTAAGCGTTTTGGAATGGTCATCGGGTTGAGGTCGGAGCGTATCGCAGATTACAAGCGGCTGCATGCAGCTGTTTGGCCCGCTGTGCTGGGCATAATGCGTCGCAATGGCTGGCGTAATTTTGACATCTACCTGAAAGAGCCGGAAAATCTGTTGTTCGGCACTTTTGAATATGTCGGCGACGATTTCGAAGCCTCTGGTCGCGCCATTGCTGC
>JANMCI010000307.1:0-1963 GCA_031361245.1 Rhodobacterales bacterium | reverse complement strand
TCCACCGAGCGGTGGATGTCGTCGATGTCGCGTCGGGCCAGAAGCTCGACCCGCGCCGCCATCCAGTCGCGGATGGTCTGCAGATCGGCAGGCGTCAGGGTCACCTCGCCATGCGGCTTGATGTTGCCGTTCTTGACGTTGACGGTGGCCAGTTCCTGCATCTCGATCCGGCGCTGGCGGTTTTCGGTGTCGATGCGAAAGACCACCGCGCCATTCTCGCGGATGCGGAAGTAATAGTCCGGCAGATCGCCCGCCATCATTCCCCCTAGGTGAGGCTGGCACAGAACCGCTGGATGCGGCTGCACGCCTCGGTCAGAACCGTCTCGGAGGTAGCGTAGCTGACGCGGAAGTTTGGCGAAAGGCCGAAGGCTGACCCAAACACCACGGCGACACCGGTTTCTTCCAGAAGGGCGGTGGCGAAAACCTCGTCATTGGTGATGAGGGTGCCCGCCGGGCTGGTCAAGCCCACGCAGCCCGAGATGTCGGGATAGACGTAAAAGGCGCCTTCGGGCTTGGGGCAGGTGACGCCCTTGGCTTGGTTCAGCATTGCCACCACCAGATCGCGGCGCCTCTGAAAGAGCTTGCGGTTGGGGGCGAGGAAGTCTTGCGGGCCGTTCAAGGCTTCGAGTGCCGCGTATTGGCTGACGGAGGAGGGGTTGGAGGTCGATTGGCTTTGGACCGTGCCCATTGCCTTGATCAGATGCGCCGGGCCGCCGGCGTAGCCGATGCGCCAGCCCGTCATCGCGTAGGATTTCGAGACGCCATTGCAGGTCAGGGTGCGGTCATAAAGGCCGGGTTCGATCTGGGCCGGGGTGGTGAAGACGAAATCGTCAAAGACGAGGTGTTCATACATGTCGTCGGACATGATCCAGACTTGCGGGTGCTTTAGGAGCACGTCGCAGAGGGCGCGGAGTTCAGCGCGCGCGTAGCCCGCCCCGGTCGGGTTGGAAGGCGAGTTGAAGATGAACCATTTGGTTTTCGGCGTGATCGCGGCCTCCAGCTGGGCCGGGGTCAACTTGAAATCGGTGTCAATGGTGGCGACGACCGGAACCGGCGTGCCGCCCGCCAGCAGAACCATGTCAGGGTAGCTGACCCAGTAGGGCGCCGGAATGATGACCTCGTCGCCCGGGTTACAGGTCGCCATCAGCGCGTTGTAGAGGATCTGCTTGCCGCCGGTGCCGACGCTGATCTGGTTGGGCTTGTAGGTCAGCTGGTTTTCCCGCAGGAATTTGGCGCAGATCGCGGCTTTCAGTTCGGGGATGCCATCGACGGCGGTGTATTTGGTCTTTCCGGCATCGATGGCGCGCTTGGCGGCATCCTTGATGTTCTGCGGCGTGTCGAAATCGGGTTCGCCCGCGCCAAGGCCGATCACGTCGCGGCCCTGCGCCTTGAGCTCTGCCGCCTTGGTGGTGACGGCGATGGTCGGCGAGGGCTTTACGCGGGCGAGGGTGTCGGACAGGAAGGGCATGGGCCACCTATGGATGTTGGTCGGGGCAGGTCTTAGGCTGTGTGGCGCAGAGGTTCAAGCGAGGGCGTGATGGAAAGTGACGAGCACCGCTTGAAGCGGCTGGCGATGCGGTCGTGGCGACGCGGCACCAAGGAGATGGATCTGGTGCTGGGTCCCTATGCCGATGCCCGGCTGGCCGCGATGACCGGGGCCGAGTTGCAGGTCTATGACGATCTTCTGGAAGAGAATGATCAGGATCTGGCGTTATGGGTGATGGGCACGGCCCCGGCGCCGGACCGATTCGCAGTCCTGATCGCGACGATTTCGGCCTTTGCGCGGGAAAGGCTGCGGCAAAGCTGAAAAAATGTGACGAAACTGAGGTGAGTTTACGTTATGTTTGCGATTTGTGCTGATTTTGATCTCCAGGTTGATTTGAAACTGATCCCGGAGATCTCGCATGACACTGCACGCCCCCCTGCTCGACGGCTCGCAAAAGGCCCTGCTGGCCGGCTATCT
>JANMCI010000289.1:0-7899 GCA_031361245.1 Rhodobacterales bacterium | reverse complement strand
CCTGAACGTCCTGCCGGCGCGCTATTTGTCGGTGATCTGCTACCCGCAGGGGTGAACGTCCGCTCAGTGGCGGGCGATTTCATGGCGGATGCGGGCGGTCTTGTAGGCGTCAAACACCGACATCGCATAGACGAAGAGGCCGCCCGACAGCTTGCCGACCAGCGACACGTCGGGCTTGGCCGTCATCAGGGTAAAGCCGCCCAGCAGCACCGCAAAGAACAGGAACGTCAGCCCGCGCAGGGGTTGGCGGTTCCAGACCTGACCCGAGCCCAGGAGCAGCAGGGACGAGGCCAGCACGAGATAGGGGTTGGCGGGGCGCGGGTCAGCCATGGGTGGACTCCTTGTCGGCAATCAGATCCTGCCGCAGCGCCATGAGCGCGTCCAGAGCGGTCAGCAGGCGCGCCCGGGGAAACGGCAAGGCGCCCATTTCGGCATCGCGGAACAAAAGGTAACGGCCGCGCTCGGCCTCCTCCGCCAGCACGACGAGCCGCAGGCCCTTGGGCGAGATCACCAGTTCCTTGACCAACGGATCGGCAAAAAGGCGGCCTTGGGCGGCCACGATGGCTTGCGGCGGCAGGCCGGCGGCATCGTCGCAGCGCAGGGCGCAATGGTCGGGAAAGCCGGGCGGCAGGGCGATGGCGCGCGTCATGTCGCCAAAGCGGGAAAAAATATCCGACTGGCCGGGCCGCGACATGATGTGCAAGGTGGCGCTGACGGGCATGGGCTCTGTCAGGGTGACCATGACCCAGAGGCTGGGCAGTTTGCGGAATGTCAGCGTGTCGGACACGGCCTGCAAATCAAAGCTGTGGCCCTGAAACCTGCCCGCCATCCTGGCAAAGCCCGAGGGCTCGATCCGTTGGGTGACGCCCTCGAGCAGCAGCGCCGCCTCGGTGAAATAGCGGGCCCTTGCCGTCGAGCGGGCGCGGCCGGCCTGCCAGTTCAGCCGCAATACAGCCGCCACGGCCAGGGCAGCTGCGCCGAAGACAAGCAGGGATGTGGGGGACAAGGGGCGGCCTTTCAGATGCAAATGGCCCGCCGAAGGGGCGGGCCATTCCATTGGGTGTCAGCGCTCAGTAGCCTTTGGGTCGCGGCCAGGGCATCGTGAACTGCGCCCCCCGGTTCACAAAGCGGTAGCGCCAGAAGTGGAACCACAGCGACACGATGATGTAAAAGGCGATCATCGCGATAAGCTGAGTGCCGTATCCCAGGAACACCGCCACATAGGTGATCGCGCACAGCGCCAGCAGCACATAGGCGGGCAGCGGGTGGAACGGATGCTCATACCCGCGCTTGATGGAGTTCAGTGGCCACTTGCGCCGGAACAGGATCACGTTGAGCGGCATGAAGGTATAGCCCAGCAGGCCCGACAGGATCGAGAAGGTGATCACCTGATCCAAGGGCGCGCCCAGCGCAAAGATCAGCGCGATGGGCACGAGGAAGATGATCGAGCGGTAAGGTGTGCGGTATTTGGGATGCACGGCGCCGAACCATTTCGGCAGATAGCGGTCGCGCCCCATCGAGAACCACGCCCGGCTCGCATCGTTGATGCAGCCGTTGGCGCTGGCCAGCGTGGCGAACAGGGTGCCAAAGCCCAGAAGCCAGATCAGCCCGTTGCTGCCCGACAGACGTGCTGCGTCGAACAGGGGGGCCACCGAGCCGTTCACGCCGTCGCCCAGAAACTCCCACGGCAGGATCCCGGTGCAGATGTACCAGGTCAGGGTGGCGGCGATCAGCAGCGTCATGATGCCTGCCAGCGTGCCGAAGGGCAGGGCGCGGGCGGGCGAGCGGACCTCTTCGGCGGCCTGGGTGGTCCCCTCGATGCCGAGATAGAACCACAGGCCAAAGTGCATGGCGGCAAGGATGCCAAGCGAGCCATAGGGCAGGGCGGCCCCGCCTGCCATCATTTCGGCATGGTTCATGATGCCGCCGCCGAACACGCCCGAGGTGGCAAAGAACAGCACCAGGATGGCCACGGCAGCAATCGCGGTGATCACAAGGTTGAAGGTCAGCGTCGCCAGCACCCCGCGATAATTCAGCCAGGCCAGGAACATGATGACCAGCACGATGAAGGGACGCTGGTCCAGCGCGCCGTCATACCCCGACATCCCCGCCACGACCGAGAACAGATACCCCGCCGTGATCGCGTTGCCCGCCTCCAGCATTGTATAGGCAAACACCAGATAGAGGCCGACGTTGAACGCCATCAGGGGCCCGATGATGTGCTTGGCCTGAGTGTATTGCCCGCCCGCCGCCGCGACGGTCGAGGTGACTTCCGAGTCGATCATGGCCACGCAGGTATAGAGGATCCCGGCGAACCAGCAGGCGATCAGCGCGGCATAGGCCCCGCCTTTGCCGACGGCAAAGTTCCAGCCCATGTATTCGCCGACCAGAACGATGCCGACGCCCAGCGCCCAGACATGGGCCGGTCCCAGCACCCGCAGAAGGCCGACCTTGGTGCCATGCGGCCCCATCCCGTCCATGGATTTCGAGGTGATGTCAAATTCAGCCATGGCTCAGCCCTTCCGTTCTTCGGACATGGCCTCAAGCTCGCCTTCGCGCGACGAAGTCAGCACCTCTTCGGAATAGGTGCTGTCGGTCTTGAGCCAATCCGCCACAATGAGGATGCCGAACAGCGCCGACAGCGCCCAGGCCCCATATTCGATCAGATTCCAGGTTGCCATGCGCCTATTCCCCGAATTTTTCGTTGATGACATCCCGGTATTCCTGCCCGGACAGTCGCAGCATCATGACGAAGTAGCCGATGATGATGACTGCCATCAGGATCAGGCTGCCCCAGGAGAACGAATAGTCAAACCGCGCCAGGATGATGTCGTGGGCGCTTGCGGGGGTGTAACCCAGCGCCTCGTACTGCGCGGCCTGTGCGGCCGACTGGCCCAGCGTTTCCCATGTCGGGTTTTCGACTGGGGTCGTGACGACCTTGGCCGCCCCCGACATGCCCAGCCGCAACGGCACGAACAAGGCGCCGATCGACAGGCCCATCAGCACGATCACATCGATCAGCTGGCCCAGTTTGCTTTGCTCGGGAGGAGAATATCTTGCCATGTGCTTACCCTCTCGCCGCGCGGGCTTCGTCAAGGAACTTGATGTCCAGCCCATACATGAAATCGCGGTCCTCGCGGTAATGCTTCAGCATCGCCATGATGGCGGCGGTGTTGAACACCAGGATCACCGCTCCGCCGATCAACAACAGGATGCGCGAACCCGCATCCGGCGCCAGATCCCAGGTGGCATAGGCCACAAAGATCATCGCCAACCACAAGCCCACCACGAACGCCCAGGCAATGCGCACATCGCTGCGATGCATCGCCTCGATCCGCTGATCAAGGTCCGACATGTCCCCTCCCTTCGGCCTTTCGCCGGGCAGGCTGGCCGTGCGCGCCCTTTTTCTTTCCGGCAACATTGTTTTCTGAAAGGAAACGCTGCCTGCGACATTCTGTCAAGCAAACTCTGCCAGCTTTTTCAGCACCCTTCCCCTCTGGTTAAAAAAGTTTCTTCACAGTTGAAAGGGCATTTCTTCGGTGCTAGCCTCAGCTCAATTCTTGCAAGGAGCGAATCCATGTGTGGCATCGTTGGGCTATTTCTCAAGGACCCGAAATTAGAGCCCAAACTGGGCGAAATGCTCACTGACATGCTGATCACCATGACCGACCGCGGCCCCGACTCTGCCGGCATCGCCATCTATTCCGGCGCGGGCGAGGGGCGGGCCAAGATCACGGTCCAGTCGGCCAATCCCGGCGTGGAGTTCAAGGACCTCGATGCGGCGTTGCATGACGCGATCGGCCAGCCCGTGCTGATGCTGGTCAAGGACACCCATGCCGTGCTGGAGGTGCCGCTGGATCAACTGGACGCCGCCCGCTCGGCGCTGGCCCATCTGCGCCCGGCCGTCAAGGTGATGAGTGCCGGGGAAAGCATTGAAATCTTTAAGGAAGTCGGCCTGCCCAAGGATGTGGCGGCGCGGTTCGGGGTCAGCAAGATGGGGGGCACCCATGGCATCGGCCACACCCGCATGGCGACGGAAAGCGCTGTCACCACGATGGGCGCGCATCCGTTCTCGACCGGTTCCGACCAGTGCCTTGTCCATAATGGCTCGCTCAGCAACCACAACTCGGTGCGGCGTGAGTTGAAGCGCGCCGGCATGACCTTCGAGACCGAGAATGACACCGAGGTCGCCGCCGCTTTCATCAGCCACAAGCTGCACGAAGGCTCGACCCTGGGCAACGCCATGGGGGCGACGCTGACCGATCTGGACGGGTTCTTCACCTTTGTCGTCGGCACCAAGAACGGCTTTGGCGTGGTCCGCGACCCCATCGCCTGCAAACCCGCCGTCATGGCGGAAACCGACCAATACGTCGCCTTTGGCAGCGAATACCGCGCCATGGTCAACCTGCCCGGCATCGAGACCGCCCGGATATGGGAACCTGAACCCGCCACCGTCTATTTCTGGGAGCGCTGATGCAGACCTTCGACCTTTCCGCGCAGGGCCTGCGCGCGCTGAATTCCACCCTTCATGCCCTCAAGGGTCAGACCAACCAGACCGCGTGGGAAATCGTCAATCCCAAGGGCGCCCATGCCATCGCCGCCGGGGTGGACGCGCCGGTGGACATCACCGTCCGCGGCTCGACCGGGTATTATTGCGCGGGCATGAACAAGCAGGCGATCATTCGCGTCAAGGGCTCTGCCGGGCCGGGCGTGGCCGAGAACATGATGTCGGGCACGGTGATCATCGACGGCGACGCCAGCCAGTATGCCGGGGCGACCGGGCGGGGGGGCCTCTTGATCATCAAGGGCAACGCCTCGTCCCGCTGCGGCATCTCGATGAAGGGCATCGACATCGTGGTGCATGGCAACATCGGCCACATGTCCTGCTTCATGGCGCAATCGGGCAACATGGTGGTCTTGGGCGATGCGGGCGAGGCGCTGGGCGACTCGCTCTATGAAGCGCGGCTTTTCGTGCGCGGCTCGGTCAAATCCCTCGGTGCCGACTGCATCGAGAAAGAGATGCGTCCCGAACATCTGGCCCTGCTGGCCGACCTTCTGAAACGCGGCGAGGCGGACGGCAAGGCCAAGCCCGGCGAGTTCAAGCGCTATGGCTCGGCCCGCAAGCTTTACACCTTCAACGTCGACAACGCGTCGGCCTACTGAGGCAACCATGACCGAATTCCTTCACACCCCGCCGAAGATGTCATGGACCTTTTCCAACGACGTGAACGCCGAGATCCGGCGCGCGGCAGCGACCGGCATCTATGACATCCGTGGCGGCGGATCGAAACGCCGCCTGCCGCATTTCGATGACCTGTTGTTTCTTGGCGCCTCGATCAGCCGTTACCCCTTGGAAGGCTACCGCGAGAAATGTGCGACCGATGTCTGGCTTGGCACCCGCTTTGCCAAGAAGCCGATCCACCTCGACATCCCGGTCACCATCGCCGGCATGTCCTTTGGCGCCCTTTCCGGGCCGGCTAAGGAAGCCTTGGGCCGTGGTGCCTCGGCGGCTGGCACCTCGACCACCACCGGTGACGGTGGCATGACCGAGGAGGAGCGCGGTCACAGCAAAACCCTTGTCTATCAATATCTTCCCTCGCGCTATGGCATGAACCCCGATGACCTGCGCCGCGCTGACGCGATCGAGGTCGTGGTGGGGCAGGGCGCAAAGCCCGGCGGCGGCGGGATGCTTCTGGGCCAGAAAATCTCCGACCGGGTCGCCATGATGCGCAACCTGCCCAAGGGCATCGACCAACG
The DNA here is from genome assembly GCA_031361245.1 of Rhodobacterales bacterium. Taxonomy (GTDB): domain Bacteria; phylum Pseudomonadota; class Alphaproteobacteria; order Rhodobacterales; family Rhodobacteraceae; genus Stagnihabitans. The sequence goes on along the minus strand of JANMCI010000289.1, from coordinate 2,142 downwards.
CTCGGCCTGCCGTCACCCGGACTGGACTGGGCCCGATGATCTGGAGATCAAGCTTCTGGAAATCCGCGAGATCACCGATTGGGAAAAGCCGATCTACGTCAAGATAGGCGGTGCGCGGCCTTACTATGACACCGCTTTGGCCGTGAAGGCCGGCGCGGATGTCGTGGTGCTGGACGGCATGCAGGGTGGCACCGCCGCCACGCAGGATGTCTTCATCGAAAACGTCGGCATGCCGATCCTCGCCTGCATCCCGCTGGCGGTTCAGGCGCTGCAGGATTTGGGCATGCACCGCAAGGTGCAGCTGATCGTGTCCGGCGGCATCCGCACCGGCGCCGATGTCGCCAAAGCCATGGCCCTTGGGGCCGACGCCGTTGCCATCGGCACCGCGGCACTGGTGGCGCTTGGCGACAATGACCCGGCGCTTGAGGCCGAATACCGCAAGCTCGGCACCACCGCCGGCGCCTACGACGACTGGCACGAGGGGCGCGATCCGGCCGGGATCACCACGCAGGACCCCGAATTGGCCAAGCGGCTTGACCCCATCCTCGGCGGTCGGCGGCTCAAGAACTACCTCAAGGTCCTGACACTGGAGGCACAGACCATCGCGCGGGCCTGTGGCAAGAACAACCTGCACAATCTTGAACCCGAGGACCTCTGCGCCCTCACCGTCGAAAGCGCGGCCATGGCGGGCGTGCCCTTGGCCGGGACCAGCTGGATTCCGGGGCGCTGAGATGGGCCACTATACCGCGACTGTGGCGTGGCGGCGTGGGGCGGACGAGCCCTTCACAGACAACCGCTACTCGCGCGGGCATCAGTGGAGCTTTGACGGCGGCGCCAGTTTCCGCGCCTCCTCCTCTCCCCATGTCGTGCCGCGCTATTCCGACCCGGCAGGTGTGGACCCCGAGGAGGCCTTCATCGCCAGCCTGTCGGCCTGTCACATGCTGACCTTCCTGCACCTTGCCGCCAAGGCCGGGCACCGCGTCGACAGCTATGACGACACGGCCGAGGGCGTCATGACCAAAACCGACGGCCGGGTCTGGGTGTCGCAGGTCACCCTGCGCCCGCACATCATCTGGTCCGGCACCAAGCCGGAAGAACTTGCGCTGCATCACACGGCGCATGAAGAATGCTTCATCGCCAATTCCGTAAAAACCGACGTGCGCTGCGAACCCGCATAAGCACCGAACCGACAGGGAGCTGCAAATGGTCAAAGACCTCGCCAAATGGGCCAAGGACAAGGGCGTCAAGTATTTCATGATCTCCTACACCGATCTTTTCGGAGGTCAGCGCGCCAAACTGGTGCCGACACAGGCGATCAACGACATGGCGGTCGAGGGGGCGGGCTTTGCGGGCTTTGCCACCTGGCTCGACCTGACCCCCGCCCATCCCGACCTGATGGCCGTGCCCGATCCGGACTCGGTCATTCAGTTGCCGTGGAAAAAGGACGTGGCCTGGGTTGCCGCCCGCGCCACGATGGAGGGCAAGCTGGTCGATCAAGCCCCGCGCAACGTGCTGGAGCGGATCATCGGTGAGGCGGCCAAGGACGGCCTGCGGGTGAAAACCGGGGTCGAGCCCGAGTTTTTCATCCTGACCGCCGATGGCGAGCAGGTGTCGGACCCCTATGACAACGCCGAAAAGCCCTGCTACGACCAGCAGGCGGTGATGCGGCGTTATGACGTGATTTCCGAGGTCTGCGACTACATGCTGGAACTGGGCTGGGAGGCTTACCAGAACGACCACGAGGACGCGATCGGCCAGTTCGAGATGAACTGGAAATATGACGACGCGCTGCAGACCGCCGACAAACACTCCTTCTTCAAGTTCATGATGAAGTCGGTGGCCGAAAAGCACGGCTTCCGCGCCACCTTCATGCCCAAGCCATTCAAGGGGCTGACCGGGTCGGGCTGCCATGCCCATATCTCGGTCTGGACGCCGGATGGCAAGACCAACGCCTTCTCGGACCCGACAAAGGAGCTGTCCCTGTCCGACAAGGGCCGCGCATTTCTGGGCGGCATCATGAAGCACGCCTCGGCGCTGGCCGCGATCTGCAACCCGACGGTCAACAGCTACAAGCGGATCAACGCACCGCGCACCTCGTCGGGGGCGACCTGGGCGCCGAACACGGTGACGTGGACCGGCAAC
>JANMCI010000281.1:0-3386 GCA_031361245.1 Rhodobacterales bacterium | reverse complement strand
GCCGACGTCCCCTGGCCCGCGAGTGCGGGCCCGAACCCCCACGGAAGATTGCCTGCAGGCTGGCGCTGCTTGCAGCGGCGCCGTCGCTTGCCGATGTTCCTGGGGGACTTCCCGTGGGTCTCGCACCGCTTGCACGGCAGGGGAGCTTTTCTGTGACGCTGGGACCGAAGCACCTACTCTTGTTCCAGGCAAGTCCTGCCGAGGTTGCAAATGGCGCAAACCTTTCCGACATCTCGAAGCTTCTGATCATGGGACCGGTTCCGGTTCCCACACCGAAGGTTTAACTGCCATGACCACTGCCAGTTCCACCCATGCCTACACGCCGGATCACGCCTCTCCCCCCGGTGATCTGGTGCAGGAGTATCTCAGTCACCTGGGGATCTCTGCGCGAGAACTGGCACGTCGCTGCGGGCGCTCGGGCAAGTTGATGGCCGAGATTGTCAGCGGCAGGGCGCCGCTCGAACCTGCAACCGCATTGCAGCTCGAAAAAGTGCTCGATGTGCCCGCGGCCGTCTGGAGCAATATGGAGGCGGCGTATCAGTTGCATCTGGCCCGGGACGCGGAGGGGCAGCACCTCGCCGCGAGCCATGACTGGGCCAAGGCATTTCCACTGGCGGAACTTGCCGCACGCGGCCACCTGAAACGCTCCAAAGGAAAAGCGGATCAGGTCCAGGAAGTGCTGCGGTTTTTCGGCGTGGGGGGCGTCAAGGCGTGTGAGGACCGGATCGATGAACTGCTGCAGGTCGACTTCCGCACCTCAGAAACGTTTGATAACGACCAATGGTCGCTGGCGGCCTGGCTCCGTATTGGCGAACGCCGGGCCGCGGGCATCGACAGCTCCGATTTCGACCGCGATGCATTTTTGAAAGCGCTGACACATATACGTGGCCTGACGTTGAAGCCAATCGACGAAGCACTGCCCGATATCAAGGAAAAATGCGCTGCGGCCGGCGTTTCATTCCTCGTGGAAGAGCCGCTGCCCAAAATGCGGGTCAGCGGTGTCTCGCGCTGGCTCAACCCCCGCAAGGCGCTGATCCAGCAAAGCTTCCGGTACCGGTCGGACGATCACTTCTGGTTCACGTTTTTCCATGAATGCGCTCATCTTCTCCTGCACAGCCGCAAGGCGATCTTCATCGACATGGTGAAAGGCTCCGGCAGTGCCGGACCAAAGGAGGAGGCCGAGGCCAACACCTGGGCCGCAGACTTTCTCGTGCCCTCCGCAGTCATGCGCGCGTTTCGCCTGAGGTTTGCCCGGACCGAGGCGGAAGTGCGCGCCTTTGCGATGTCGCTGGGGATCGCGCCGGGGATTGTTGTCGGGCAGCTCCAGCATGAAAAGGTGATTGGATATGGGGCCCTGAACCATCTGAAAGTGTACTACCCGCAATCGTAGTGCTTGGAGTGCAACAGGTTCCAAGAATATTTATTTTTTATGTGAAGTGATAGGTAACGTTCCATTGACCGTGGCAGAGTGGACGCTCAGGATCGCGGCAGGGCGAATCCGACTTCGGAATGCCTCGCCCGCCCACACTCAAGGAGCCAGCCGCCATGACCCAGACTGTCGAGATGATTGCCCCCGACAAGCTCCGGCCCTGGGCACGCAATGCCCGGACCCATTCCAAAAAGCAGATCCGCCAGATCGCGGCGTCGATCGAAACCTTCGGCTTCACCAACCCGGTGCTGATCGACCAGTCGGGCACGATCCTCGCCGGGCACGGCAGGGTGGCGGCGGCGCAAGAGATCGGGATGGCGCAAGTGCCGTGCCTGCGGATCGAATACATGACCGAGGCGGAAAAGCGCGCCTATGTGATTGCGGACAACAAGCTGGCTTTGAATGCCGGCTGGGACGACGAGATCCTCGCCGAGGAGCTGAAAGCCCTGTCGGCAATTGGCGATCTGGGCTTCGATATTGGCGTCATGGGTTTTGAAATCGCGGAGATGGACACGCTGGTCGAAGGGCTCACGCCGGAAGAACCTGGCGATCCTGAAGACGATGTTCTGCCGGACAATGTGCGCCAGCGGGTCAGCCTGGGCGATGTCTGGCAGCTCGGGGCGCACCGGCTCGTTTGCGGCGACGCCTTGGATCCGCAGGTGATGGACCTGTTGATGGAAGGCGAGCAGGCGCGCATGGTCTTCACTGACCCGCCCTATAATGTGAAGATCGACGGCCATGTTGGCGGATCGGGCAAGATCAAGCACCGGGAGTTCGCCATGGCATCGGGCGAGATGACGGTGCCGGAGTTCACGCAGTTTCTGACCGGGTCGCTTCGCAATCTGGCGAACAACAGCGTCGATGGCTCGATCCACTATGTTTGCATGGACTGGCGCCACATGGGCGAGATGCTGGCGGCGGGTCACGCCGTCTTTGATGAGCTGTAAAACCTGATTGTCTGGGCCAAGGTCAACGGCGGCATGGGCACGTTCTACCGCTCGCGCCATGAGCTGATCTTTGCCTTCAAGAAAGGCGAGGTGCCACATCTCAACAGTTTCGAGCTTGGCCAGCACGGACGGTACCGCACCAATGTCTGGCAGTACCGGGGGGTCAACACGGTGCGCAAGGGGCGCATGGAAGAGCTTGCCATGCACCCGACGGTGAAGCCGGTGCAGATGATTGTCGATGCGATCAAGGATGTGTCTGGCCGGGGCGAGATCGTCCTCGACAGCTTTGGTGGCTCTGGATCAACCCTGATCGCCGCAGAAAAGACCGGCCGTCGTGCCCGTTTGATCGAACTTGATCCGATCTATTGCGATCGCATCCTCGCCCGCTGGGAAAGTCATGCCAAGGATCAGGCGGAACAAATTGCCTGCGGCTGGCCGCGTGCCGCGACCCAGATCGTGCCGGTGGCCGCAGAATGAGTTCAGAGCCGGAAGACCCATTTCTCGGGCCAAATCGCACCAAACCTGGGCTTTGCAAATCCGGTCCGTTGGCGGCCCGGCCAGGCTACGTGGTCGGCTATGCCAAGCCTCCAGTAGCAACCCGCTTCGAGAAGGGCCAGTCCGGCAATCCCCGCGGCAGGCCGAAGGGCATCAAGAACCGTCTGCCGGGCCTGAACGAAGAACGCATGAAGTCGATCATCCTCATGGAAGCTTACCGTGACATCAAGGTGCGGGACGGCGAGCGCAATGTCACCGTGCCGATCGCCCAGGCGGTATTGCGCTCGCTCGCGGTCAACGCCGTCAAAGGCCAGCACCGCTCACAACGCCTTTTTGCCGAACTGCTGGCCTCGGTCGAAAACAGCAACAAGGCCCTGCATGACGAATGGATGCAGACAGCGATCTCCTACAAGGTCGAATGGGAACGCGAACTGGACCGTCGCAAGCGATTGAACATCATCGGCCAGCCCGAACCCCTGCCGCATCCCGACCATGTCCTCATCGATTTGCACGCC
>JANMCI010000280.1:0-3596 GCA_031361245.1 Rhodobacterales bacterium | reverse complement strand
TACGGCGGCATCGGGCCTGCCCACCGGCTATGCCCGCACCGGCCGCCTGCAGCCAATCATGGACGGGGCGGCCCTCGCCCTTGCCCACAAACGCGCGCAAACCGCCCAAAGCCTCTGGCAAGGCCGGGCCATCTGGCAGGTGATCCCCGCGACACCGGCGCCCTTTCACCCCGCCTCCCCCACCGGACACCTGATCCACGACACCCTCACCGCCCGCATCCATCCGCGCCGCGCCGCGCTGGCCCTTGTCGCGGCCATCAAGGCCAGGGGCGGCGAAGTCATCGTGGGAAAGGCCGAAGCCGAAGGCCCGGTCATCTGGGCCACCGGCCTTGCGGGGTTGCAGGATCTGTCGCACAGCCTTGGACGGACTGTCGGGAATGGCGTCAAAGGTCAGGCCGCCAGCCTGCGCCATGACGCAAGCCTGCTGCCGCAGCTTTTCGTGGATACGGTCCACATCGTGCCCCATGACGACGGCACCGTGGCAGTCGGCTCCACCTCCGAACACCACTGGCAGGACCCGGGCACGACCGACGCCCAGCTGGATGCCCTCATCGCCCGCGCCCGCGCGGCCCTGCCCGCCCTGCAGGACGCTCCTGTGGTCGAGCGGTGGGCGTCGTTGCGGCCGCGCGCCAGCACCCGCTCACCGGTCCTGGGCGACTGGCCCGGACGCCCGGGCCATTTCGTCGCCAACGGCGGCTTCAAGATCGGCTTTGGCATGGCTGCAAAGGTCGCCGAAACCATGGTCTCCTACGTGCTTGATGGTCGCAACACCATCCCGCCGGACTTCGACAGTCTCGGGCTGTAAACCTGCCCGCTCGGCCGTCCTGGGCCACCCGGGCCCACAGCCTCAAACCGCGCCGGCGTTGATCAGCCAATCCGCCGTGGCCTTCAGCGCATCCGCTGGCGGGACGAAGTCCATCCCCATCTCGGCCGCGGCCCGCGCATTGGACACCTCGTGCAATTGTCCCAGACTTGGCAGAATTGCGCGGATCTGCGGGTCAAACAACGCCAGCAGCCGCAGAACGAGTTTCGGCGCCACGCCTGTCGGGATGCGCCGCCCCGGATGGGCCTGTTTCAGCACATGCGCCATGTCCGGCATTGTCATCGACCCCGACGTCGCCAGATAGCGTTTGCCCGCCGTCTCCGGGCGCTGCAGGGCGCGCAAATGCATCTCGGCCACGTCGCGCACATCGACGCAGACAAATCCCAGCATCGGCACCAGCGGATCGCGCCCGCGCAGGATGCGCCGCACCACGCCGACCGACGAGCCGAAATTTGCGTCCAGCGGCGGCCCCAGGACAAAGCCGGGATTGATCACGGTCAGGGCCAGACCCTCGCGCCGGGCAAACTCCCATGCCGCGCGTTCGGCCAGGGTCTTTGACCTGGTATAGACAGACACATCGGGCCGGGTCAGATCGGCCCAGTTGGTTTCATCCTGCATCCCCTTTACGCCACCATCCACCACCGCCGCGGTGGACGAGGTCAGGATCACCCGCCGCACCCCCGCCTCCCGGGCCGCTTTCAGCACCCGCAGCGTCCCCTCGACTGCCGGGCGGATCAGCACTTGCGCATCCTTGGGCTGTTCGACCGGAAAGGGCGAGGCCGTGTGAACCACCGCTGCAACGTCCGCCATCGCGGCAGACCAGCCGGCATCGTCCTCCAGATCGGCCTGCACAAAGCTCAGCCTCTCCATCGCCTCGGCGTTCAGGTGGGGTCGCAGCGCCTTGCGGACCTCCTCCGCCCGGTCCAGACGGCGCAGCGTGCCCCGCACGGCATAGCCCGCACCCAGAAGCTTCAGCGCCACATGCTTGGCAATAAAGCCCGAGATTCCGGTCAGCAGGATGTGGTCAGCCATGGTTCCGCCCTCTTGGATGACGGACAGGTAAAACGCAAAGCTTGTTTCGGCAAGCGTCTTGCCTCTGGCTGCCTGCCCGGCGGTCACTTAAGGTCCGCCAAGAAACAGGCGCGGCCGGGGATAGCGGTATTGGGTGGGTTGGATCCGTTTCACTTTGGGCTGGCGCTGGCAATCACTCTCTTCGCGGGTTTTGTGAAGGGCGCCGTCGGCTTTGCGATGCCGATGATCATGATCTCGGCCTTTTCCAGCTTCCTGCCGCCCGAACTGGCCCTAGCCGGGCTTATCCTGCCCACCGTCGTCACCAATCTTTCGCAGGCCTTCCGCCAAGGTTCGGCGGCCGCATGGGACACCGTGGTGACCTATCGGCGGATCCTGACGGCGACGGTGATCTTCATCGTGATCTCTGCCAGCTTCGTTCACGTGATCCCGCAGAACTTGTTCCTCCTGCTTCTGGGCGTGCCGATCACCGCGTTTGCCGTCCTGCAACTTGCCGGGGTCAATCTGGCGCTGAAACTGGAACACCGGGACCGGGCCGAGTGGGTGCTGGGAATGATCGGCGGGCTTTATGGCGGCATTTCCGGCGTCTGGGGTCCGCCCTTGCTGGTCTATCTGCTGTCGATCCGGGCCGACAAGCTGGAGACGGTCCGTGCCCAGGGCGTGGTGTTCCTGATCGGTGCCATGGTCCTGTTCCTTGCCCACCTGCAGTCGGGCGTTCTGAATGCCCAGACCCTGACCTTCTCGGCCCTCCTCGTCGTCCCCGCCCAGATCGGCCAGCTACTGGGAACCCGCATCCAGGACCGCCTGGATCAGACCCGGTTCCGCCGCTGGACCCTGGTCCTGCTGGTTCTGACGGGCCTGAACCTCGCCCGCATGGCGTTGTAGGTCGGGGTTCACCCCGACTTTGACCTGTCCACATGTGGACACTTTTCCATTCCCTGCAAAATCAATGGGTTGGAATTATCCATTCATATAATGAAAAGGTTTGGCCCCGCGCACGTTCTGGTTGACCGCACCTATGGGTTTCACGGACAGTGACCAGACCACCGAACCACGTCCGGCAAGGTGCAGAGGGGGAACGAGTGGTCAATATCGCGCAATCAACTTTTATCGGACAGGGCAGCAAGTTCACAAGGTTCGGGATTTCGGACCCGCAGGTTCCCGCGTGAAGAAGCTTCTCCTCCTCCCGCTGATCCTCCTCGCCCTCTTTTCCCTGTCCCGCTGCGACCGCTATTCCTGGCACCAGAAGCTGACCATCGCGATAGAGACCCCGGCAGGTGAAGTGTCCGGCGCGTCGGTCAGTGCGGTCAGCTGGCGCAAGCATTGGATCCCCACCGACGGCATGGGTTGGAGCTTTGACCTGACCGGCGAGGCGGTGGTGATCGAGGTCACGCCGGGGCGCTACCTCTTCGCGCTGCTCAAGGGGGCGGGGACGACGGAATACATGGGCTCGGTCGCCGCCGCCTCAATCGCCGGGCGCGAGGGCCGGGTGATCGACGGGGCGCTGTTCGACGAGGTCCGCGACAAGCGCGACCGGGCGGCGGGGGTGATCGTTGTGCCGGAGGTTCAGTATCCGATGCTGGTGACGTTTGGCGACGTCGCGGATCCGGCGAGCGTGACGCTGGTCGATCCGGCGGACCTTGCCGCCAGTTTCGGGCCGGGGGTGAAGTTGAAGTCCGTGACGTTAGAGGTGACCGATGAGCCGGTAACGGCAGGAGAAGCTGAAGGTATTCTTCCGTGGCTG
>JANMCI010000268.1:0-1906 GCA_031361245.1 Rhodobacterales bacterium | reverse complement strand
TGCACGGGCCGGGGCGTCGGTGGTGCTGAACTCGTTCACCGACCGGGCAGAGGACCATGAGCTGGCCGCCGAGCTTGGGGCGCGGCACGGGGTCGAGGCGCGCTATATCGCGGCGGACATGTCCAAGGGTGCCGATGCGCGGGCGCTGATCGCGCAGGCCGGGGGGTGCGACATTCTGGTGAACAACGCGGGCATCCAGCATGTGGCGCCGGTCGAGGAGTTTCCGGTCGAGAAGTGGGATCTGATCCTGGCCATCAACCTGAGCGCGGCCTTTCACACCACGGCGGCGGCGTTGCCTGCGATGCGGGCGCGGGGCTGGGGGCGGGTGATCAACATCGCCTCGGCGCATGGCCTGACCGCATCGCCGTTCAAAAGCGCCTATATCGCCGCCAAGCACGGGGTGGTGGGGCTGTCGAAGACCGTGGCGCTGGAGACGGCGGGGCAGGGGATCACCTGCAACGCGATCTGCCCGGGCTATGTGCTGACCCCGCTGGTCGAGGCGCAGATCCCCGACCAGATGAAGGTGCACGGCATGGACCGCGAGACGGTGATCCGCGAGGTGATGCTGCTGCGCCAGCCGTCGCGGCAGTTTGCGACGGTGGAACAGATCGGCGGCACGGTGGTCTATCTGTGCTCGCCCCATGCCGATCAGGTGACGGGCACGACGATCAGCGTGGATGGCGGCTGGACGGCGCTATAGCGGCTGGAACGGTGGCGGAAGCGGTTCCTTGGGTGCCGGATAGACCAGACCGCCAGAGGCCACCAGCTTGGCGGCTTCCTCGGGGGTCAGGTCCATCTCGATCACCTCGTCCTTGTGGACAAAGATGGTGAAGCCCGAGGTAAAGGGCGTGAGGCCGATGAAGACGGCGATCATGTCAGGGCCAAGACGCTGGGCGATCTCGCCCTTGGGCCGGGCCGAGATCAGGCCGATGGACCAGACACCGGGGCGGGGAAACTGGACGAGGCAGGTGACGTTGAACGACTTTTCCTGCTTGTTGAACACGGTCTCGGCCACCTGCTTCAACCCGCCATAGAGCGAGCGGACCACCGGCATGCGGTTGACGAGGCGGTCAAGCCGGACCAGGACGGTGCGGCCAATCAGGCCCTTGGCGACCCAGCCGACGGCGGTGGTGAACAAGAGGAACACCACGACCCCGACACCGCGCACCGGAACCGAGTAACCGGGGCCAAGATAGTAGCGCAGCAATTCCTGCGGGTGGTAGGATTGCGGGATCAGCGGCAGGATCCAGCCGTCGAGCCAACCCACAACGGACCAGATCAGATAGATGGTCAGCCCGATGGGCAGCACGACCACAAGTCCGGTCAGAAAGCTCGCCCGCAGGCTGCCACCCAGGGACCGGCGGCGAGTAGGAATGGGGTCGGTCATGGCCGCTCCTGCAAAGTTCGGGCGGAATGTAGGCGCGAGGCCCCGGACAGACAATGGCAACGTGACGTGCGCACCGCCTAGGTCCGCGCCAGGCAGCGCGCGATGTCGGCCCCGAGACGCGCGTTGTTCAGCACAAGGGCGATGTTGGCGGCCAGAGAGCGGCCGCCCGTCAGTTCGAACATGCGCTGCAAAAGGAAGGGTGTGACGGCCTTGGCTGCGATGGCGCCAGCGGCGACCTCGGCCAGAGCGGCCTCGATGAAGGGGGTGATCTCGGCGCGCGGGATCTCGGCCGCGACCGGAATCGGATTGGCGACAAGCTGGCCGCCGGGCAGACCAAGCGTGGCGCGCATGAGGTGAGCGGCGGCGATCTGGGCGGCGCTGTCCATGCGCAGGGGCGAGCGCAAGCCGGAGGAGCGCGACCAGAAAGCCGGCAGATCGTCCTGCCCAAAGGTGATCACCGGCACGCCCTGGGTTTCCAGCACTTCAAGGGTCTTGGGTAGATCCAGAATGGCCTTGGCC
>JANMCI010000261.1:0-4268 GCA_031361245.1 Rhodobacterales bacterium | reverse complement strand
TCATTCACGTCGATCTTCTGGAACCGGCGCGACAGGGCGCGGTCCTTTTCAAAGTGCTGACGGTATTCCTTGTAGGTGGTCGAGCCCATGCAGCGCATCTTGCCGCTTTGCAGCGAGGGCTTGAGCAGGTTGGAGGCGTCCATAGCCCCGCCCGATGTGGCCCCGGCGCCGATCACGGTGTGAATCTCGTCGATGAAGAGGATCGCGTCGGGGTGATCCTCCATCTCCTTGACGACGGCTTTCAGACGCTCCTCGAAGTCGCCACGATAGCGGGTGCCAGCAAGCAGCGCGCCCATGTCGAGCGAGAAGATGGTGGCGTGGGCGAGGATCTCGGGCGTCTCGCCCTTGACGATCTTCCAGGCCAGGCCCTCGGCAATCGCGGTCTTGCCGACGCCCGGGTCGCCCACCAGCAGCGGGTTGTTCTTGCGGCGGCGGCACAGAACCTGAATGCAACGCTCCACCTCGGCCTCGCGGCCGATGAGGGGGTCAACCTCACCCTTGCGGGCCTTGACGTTCAGATCGACGCAGTATTTCGACAGCGCCGATTCCTTGCTGTCGCCGGCCTCGCCCTTGGGGGTTTCGTGATGCTCCTCCGCGCCGGAAACGGGACGCGCTTCGCCAAAGGACGGGTCCTTGGCGACGCCGTGGGCGATGTAGTTGACGGCGTCATAGCGGGTCATGTCCTGTTCTTGCAGGAAATACGCCGCATTCGATTCGCGTTCGGCGAAGATGGCGACAAGCACATTGGCGCCGGTCACTTCGGTGCGACCCGAGGATTGCACATGAATTGCCGCGCGCTGGATGACACGCTGGAAGGCAGCGGTCGGCACGGCCTCGGACCCTTCGACGTCGGTCACGAGGGTGGACAGATCATCGTCGATGAAATCGACAAGGGTCTTTTTCAGCGCGTCCAGGTCGACGGAGCACGCTTTCATGACGCGGGAGGCGTCAGGTTCATCGATCAGGGCCAGCAGGAGATGTTCCAGCGTGGCGAGTTCATGGCGACGGGCATTGGCGAGCGCCAAGGCGCCGTGGATGGCTTGCTCGAGCGTGGTCGAAAATGATGGCACTTTAGCGTGCTCCTGTTTTGCAGGTCAGCGAGCCCCGGACAGTCCGGTGGGCCCGCTACAACCGTGGCCTCATACTGTTAAGGATCGGTGTTATTCGCCAATCTTCAAGTGCTATTTGGTGTGGAAATCGGATTACGGAAGGACCGTGCCCAAAAAGTGATTGTTCCTGCTTAGAATTTGTCCTTGCGGGCCCGGATTTCGGCAAAAGCCTCGGCGTCGGACGCCTCGGGCAGGCCGATGAGCGCTTTCACATGGGGCAGGCGGGCGCGCAGGAACGGGTTGGTCGCAAGCTCGCCCGACAGACGCGAGGGCACGGACGGGCGGTTTTCGGCGCGGGCCTGGGCGACGCGGGCGATGCGGGCGTGCAGGGCGGGATTGTCGGGCTCGATCGTGGCAGCGAAACGCAGGTTCGAGGTGGTGTATTCGTGACCCGAACAGATCAGCGTTTCACCGGGGAGGGCGGCAAGTCTGGACAGGCTTTGCCACATCACGGCGGGTGTGCCTTCAAAGAGGCGCCCGCAGCCGCCGGCCATCAGACTGTCGGCGGTGAAGGCCAGACCGCTTTCGGGCAGGTAAAAGGCGATGTGACCCAGCGTATGGCCCGAGACGTCAAGGACCTGGGCGGTTTCGGGGCCGACGGAAACGGCGTCGCCGTGCGCAAGGGCGCGCGACAGGGGTGGCAGGCGGTGGGCATCGGCACGGGCGCCGAGCACGGCCGCTCCGGTCGCCGCGACCAGTTCGGCCACGCCCTGAATGTGATCGGAATGGTGATGGGTGAGCAGGATCTGGTCCAGACGCCAGCCCCGTGCGGCCAGTGTGTTCAGGACCGGCGTGGCCTCGGGTGCGTCAACCAACGTGGTGTGACCCGACGCCTCGTCATGCAGAAGGAACGCATAATTGTCGGAGAGACAGGGAATGGTGACGAGTTCGAGCGACATGGGTGGCCTCCTGCAGGTGCGCCGAGCCTGCCGCAACGACGCGGGGGACGCAACCGGCCACAGACGCGCGGGTTGCGGCGGTGATCCGGCGGAGCGGCTTGCGCCGCACTTTCTTTACTCGCCTCTAGCGCGAGCGCCAACCGGCTTTGGCGACCTGTGGCCGGGATATTTCGCGACAATTGACCGGGGGGTGTGGTGTTGGGCGGCTGCGTTGTTATGTTGGGGCCGAACTGGAATGGCCAAGCGGACACGGCAAGCGGACTGGGGACGGCAATGCATCTGGACGTCGTGGACATGCGAAATTTCTATTACCGGACCCAGTTGGGCCGGGTGGCGCAACGTGCGATCCGTGATCAGGTGGTCGAGATGTGGCCGCCGATGACGGGGCAGACGGTGGTCGGCTTTGGCTTTGCGGCCCCGTTGATGCGGCCCTATCTGACGCAGGCGCGCCGGGTCATCGCCCTGATGCCCGCCCCGCAGGGGGTGATGCTGTGGCCGACCGGCGAGAGCAATGTCGCGGTGCTGTGCGAAGATGCCGAATGGCCGCTGTCCACCGGTTTCGTCGACCGGTTGATCGTCATGCACGGGCTGGAGACCTCGGACAACTCTGCGGCGGTGCTGGAGGAAAGCTTCCGGGTGCTTGGGCCCGGCGGGCGCGCCCTTTTCATCGTGCCGAACCGCATCGGGCTGTGGTCGCGGCGCGACGGCACGCCTTTTGGTTTTGGCCGGCCCTATTCCAACGGCCAGCTTGAGGCCGAGTTGAAGCGGCATGGCTTCACCGCGGAACGCAGCGTGACGGCGCTTTTCGCCCCGCCATCACAGGGACGGCTTTGGCTGCGCACCTCGCCGGTCTGGGAATGGCTGGGCCGCCGGGCGCCATGGCTTGCGGGGGGTGTGCTGATGGTCGAAGCCAGCAAGCAGGTCTACGCTCCGACAAGGGGCGGTCTGGGGGCCATGGTCTCGCGGCCGCTGAAGGGACTGCAGGGTTTGCCCGCAGCACAGCCGACGCCGCGCCAGTCCGCCTGACCGTGGGGCCCGGTGCAGACGGTCCCGGTGCAGTCGGTCCCGGTGCAGACGGGCCGGACAGCCAACGACGGCGGCAGCCCCGAAGGCCGCGGAGTCGTGCGATTTCCTGGCGAAGGTCCGGTCGCGGAACCTCTGAAACCGGAACCTTCCGAAAGCCGGCGGCAAATGTCGCATGTCGGCTGCAAAATATCCCCGTCCTGCCTGTTGCGGGGGTGCGGAGGCTCTGCTATGGACGCCCGAAATCGAAAAGACGCAGACAGGTCCTGTGTGCGCCAACGGAGTCTCGTGATCCGGGTGAAGCCCCGGATCGGGTGATGAAAACAGCGGAAGGGTTGACGTGTCCGAACCAGCATCAATCTCACTCAGCATCGCCGGGCGCTATGCGCAGGCGCTGTTTGAACTGGCCAAGCAAGAGGGTGGGCTGAAAGCACTTGAGGCCGATGCCGACGCCTTGGGCGCAGCACTCAAGGCAAGCCCGGAGTTTGCCGCCATGATCGCCTCGCCGGTGATCGGGCGTGACGAGCAGGCCGCCGCCGTGCAGGCTGTGGCGGCCAAGATGGGGGTTTCCGCACTTGTCGCCAACACGCTGGCCCTGATGGCCAGCAAGCGCCGCCTGTTCGTTATGCCGCAACTGGTGGCCGACCTTTTGCGCCGCATTGCGGTGGAAAAGGGCGAAATCACCGCCGAGGTCACGTCGGCCTCTGCCCTGACGGCGGCCCAGGCCAAGAAATTGATTGCCACGCTGAAGGAAAGCTCGGGCAAGGATATCAAACTGAACGCGACCGTTGATGAAACCCTCATCGGCGGTCTTATCGTCAAGCTGGGCTCGACCATGATCGACACGTCGGTCAAAGCCAAGCTCGCAGCACTCCAGAATGCAATGAAAGAGGTTGGGTGATGGGAATCCAAGCGGCAGAAATTTCTGCAATCCTGAAAGACCAGATCAAGAACTTTGGCAAGGACGCCGAAGTGGCTGAAGTTGGCCGGGTGCTGAGCGTCGGCGATGGTATCGCCCGCGTGTACGGCCTCGACAACGTGCAGGCCGGCGAGATGGTGGAATTCCCCGGCGGGATCCGCGGCATGGCCCTGAACCTTGAAGTTGATAACGTCGGTATCGTTATCTTCGGCTCGGACCAGGACATCAAGGAAGGCGATACCGTCAAGCGCACCAAGTCCATCGTGGACGTGCCGGTTGGCAACGGCCTTTTGGGCCGGGTCGTGGACGGCCTTGGCA
>JANMCI010000234.1:0-1655 GCA_031361245.1 Rhodobacterales bacterium | reverse complement strand
GTCAAGGCTGGTGCTGCCCCGTTGGAGCCTGCCCTTCTGGCCCGCGTCAAGGCGCTGGCCGAAAGCGGCGCCTTTGCGGCCGCCACCCCCGGCCGGTCGACCGATGTCGATACCCGCGCCGCCTATGTCGCGCGCATCCTGTCCTTTGTCGATGTCGCGGCCCTGCGCCCGCTCAAGGTGCTGGTCAACGCCGGCAATGGCACCGCCGGCCCGACCTTTGACGCGCTGGCCGCCGAACTGGCCCGGCGCGGCGCACCGCTGACCTTTGAACGCCTGAACCATCAGCCCGACGGCAGCTTTCCCAATGGCATCCCCAACCCGCTGTTGCCCGAAAACCAGCCCATGACGGCCAATGCCGTCCGCGCCCATGGCGCCGACTTCGGCGTGGCATGGGACGGCGATTTCGACCGCTGCTTTCTGTTCGATCACGAAGGCAGCTTTGTGCCCGGCGAATATGTCGTGGGCCTTCTGGCCGAGGTGTTTGTTGCCAAGGAACCCGGTGCCACCATCATCCACGACCCCCGCGTGATCTGGAACACCCAAGCCGTCGTGGCCCGCGCCGGAGGCCACAGCGTGATGGCGCCGACCGGTCACGCCTTCCTCAAGGCGCGGATGCGCGAAACTGGCGCCGTCTATGGCGGCGAGATGTCGGCGCATCACTATTTCCGCGACTTCATGGCCTGTGACAGCGGCATGATCCCGTGGCTGCTGGTGGCCGAACTTCTGTCGCGCAGCGGCCGATCGCTTTGCGATGTGCTGGCGGCGCGGCGGGCCGAGTTTCCCTCGTCGGGCGAGATCAATTTTCGCGTGGCCGACGTCAAAAGCGCCGTCGCCACGGTCGAGGCCGCCTTTGCGCCGGGTGCCCTTGCGCGTGACGATCTGGACGGGCTGTCGCTGGATTTCGGCGACTGGCGCTTCAGCCTGCGCGCCTCCAACACCGAGCCATTGCTGCGCCTGAACGTCGAGACGCGCGGCAAGCCGGATCTGGTCCAAAGCCGCGTTGCCGCAATATCCGCACTGATCGGCGGAGGTCAGACGGCGGGCCACTAAGCTCGGGACCAGTCGGTTTTTGGGGGCGTCCGTCGTCGGACAAACCCTTTCAATCTGGTTAACGGAAACCGTTATCCTACTGATATGCATATATAAAACGAGATGTCGTCAAAAGCGACATCGCGCGACATCTTGCGGGACCGGCCGTTTTTTTGGCGTTGCTCGGGGCCGCTCAGCCCTTGAGCTTTTCTTCCAGCACCGCAAGGCGGGCGGCCAGGGCCGTGTTCTCTTCGCGCGCCTTCTGGGCCATGGTGCGGACAGCGTCGAACTCCTCGCGGGTCACGAAATCGCGGTCAGCCATCCAGCGGTCGATGAAGCCCTTCATCGCCGTCTCGGCCTCGGTCTTGGCACCTTGGGCGACACCCATGGCGTTGGTCATCAGTTTCGACATGTCGTCGAAGAATTTGTTGCCGGGCTGCATGGGCGCCTCCTGTGTTCAAGGCCCTATATGGGGCGAGGGCGTCCGATGCACAAGTCACCCGCTTGCGGTTGACTTCACCGGCCGGGCGGCCGAAAACCCCGTCAAACCCAGCGAGGCCCTGATGAGCTATATCCCCTTCCCGCCGCTCTCGCCCGAGATCTTCTCGGTCGACATAGCGGGTTTT
>JANMCI010000232.1:0-9468 GCA_031361245.1 Rhodobacterales bacterium | reverse complement strand
ATGCGGGTGCTGGATTACTGTGCGGGCGGCGGTGGCAAGACTTTGGCCATGGCGGCGCGGGGCGTGGCCCTTCATGCGCATGACATCAGTGCGGCCCGGATGAAGGATCTGCCGGACCGGGCGAAACGGGCCGGTGCCGATGTCGAGATCGTGCAGGACCCCACAAAATCAGCGCCTTACGATCTGATCCTCATAGATGCGCCTTGTTCGGGGTCCGGGTCGTGGCGCCGCGATCCGCAGGGGAAATGGCTGCTGACCGCCGACCGTCTGGCAGGGCTTTTGCGGGTTCAGGCCGACATTCTGGACCGCGCGGTGGCGCTTTTGCAGGCCCAAGGGAGCGTGGCCTACGCCACCTGCTCGTTCCTGCGCGAAGAGAATGAGGCGATGGTGGCGGCTTTCCTGCAGCGCCACCCGGAATTCCGGGTCACCCTCCAACACCGGTTTGGCCCGCTGCAGGGCGGGGACGGCTTCTTTGTCGCACTGTTGACGCGAGCGGATGCAGCCACTACACAACTCTGACGGGTTTTCAGTAATTTACATGCCCCAGATACAAGCCGGTTAAGGTCTGGTTAATGTTTTCTGGGCGCTATGGAGAACGTGACGAATCCGAAGGGGGCAGAATTGGCCATCTCCATGGCGGGGTTGAATGCGACAATCACGGGACGGCGGCAAAACCTTGCGCCGGTCCTGATGCTGTTGGCTGTGGCCCTTGGTGCCGCTGCCGTTGCGGTGATGGGGCATGATCTGGTGATGAGACTTGCCGCAGCGAGTGTGGCGATGACCATGGTTGTCATGATCTTCGGTCTGAAATTCCGCGCGATCTGGAGCTACCGCACGGACAGCCAGCGTCAGACCCATCTGATCGGCCTGATCGGCCACGACAGCGCTCCTTGCTACATGACCGACAAGCATGGCCGGATCCTGTACCAGAATGACGCAGCGCTGACCCGGTTCAAATCGAACGAGGGGGTGGCGCTGGTGGCGGCGCTGAACCAACATTTCGCATCACCGTCGTCGGTGCTGTACCGGTTGCAGAACCGCGCTGTCCATTCGGGCTTTGGCCGCGAGGATGTGGTGACGCGGCGCGGTCATACGCGCCTCGCCGTGCACAAGATCGCCGACGACCGTTTCCTGTGGCGGCTGGAAGAGTTTCAGGAGCGCGGCTCTGCCGGCAGAGGCGCGGAAAGCCTGAGCCTGCCGATGCTGACGGCCAACAAGGCGGGTGTGGTCCTGTTCACCAATGAGGCGATGCGCCGCCTGCTGGGGGGGCGGCCAAAACGTCTGGACAGGATCTTCACGACGCCGGTGCTCCATTCCGGCGAAGAGGTCGAGGTCAGCTCGGCCGACGGCCCGGTCCGTGCCGTACTGGCCGAAGTGGAAGGGCCGGGAGAGCGGCGCGAGATCTACCTTTTGCCGGTGACGCAAGGCACTGCCACGGCGGCCTCGGTTGCGGATTTCGAGCATGTGCCGGTGCCGCTGGTCAAATTCGCCTCAGACGGCACGCTGATCGCCGCGAACGCCGCGGCGCGCACGCTGCTGAAGCTGGAGGTCGGTCAGACCGAGATGTTCCACGGGCTGTTCGAGGGGCTTGGCCGGCCGGTCGCGGACTGGCTGGACGACATCGCCAGCGAACGGGCGCCAAGCCGCTCGGAAGTGTTGCGGGCAAGGATGGTGGAGGGCGAGGTCTTTTTGCAGGTGACGTTGCGCCGGATCGTCGAGCTTGGCCGTCCCGGGATTCTGGCGGTTCTGCAGGATGCCACGGCTCTGAAAACGCTGGAAGCCCAGTTCGTCCAGAGCCAGAAGATGCAGGCGATCGGCCAACTGGCTGGCGGAGTTGCCCATGATTTCAACAACCTGCTGACGGCCATTTCCGGGCATTGCGATCTTTTGCTGCTGCGCCATGAGCGCGAGCACCCTGACTACGCCGATCTGGTCCAGATCCATCAGAATGCCAACCGCGCCGCAGCCCTGGTCGGCCAGTTGCTGGCGTTCTCGCGAAAGCAGACACTGAAACCCGAAAAGCTTGATCTGCAGGACGTGCTGTCGGACCTTGCCCATCTGCTGAACCGGCTGGTCGGCGAACGTGTCAGGTTGCAGCTGTCTCATGCTGCGGGCCTTGGCGCGATCCGGGCTGACCGGCGGCAACTGGAGCAGGTCTTGATGAACCTCGTGGTCAACGCCCGCGATGCGATGACCGAAGGCGGCACGATCCGCATCGATTCGGAAGCGGTGACCCTGCCGGAGCCCATGGCGCGCGACCGTGCGACGGTGCCGGCCGGGGACTATGCGCTGATCCGGGTGACCGATACCGGTGCGGGCATTCCCGAGGACCGCCTGCAGAAGATTTTCGAACCCTTCTACACCACCAAGAAGGTCGGCGAGGGTACCGGATTGGGACTGTCAACTGCATACGGCATCATGAAGCAGTCGGGCGGGTTCATCTTTGTTGATTCGACCGTCGGCGAGGGCAGCGTCTTTCAGCTTTACTTCCCGATCCATGATGGGGTGACCGAGGGCGACGAAATCGCAGAGCCACCCGTGCGCAAGATCGTCGTCAAACAGGGCGAAGGCGTGGTCCTGCTGGTCGAAGATGAAGCGCCGGTAAGGGCCTTTGCCAGCCGTGCGCTGCGGCTGCGCGGCTATACCGTGCTGGAGGCCGAGAATGCCGAAGAGGCGCTCAAGGCGCTCGAAGACCCCAATCTGACGGTCGATGTCTTTGTCACCGATGTCGTGATGCCCGGGATGGACGGTCCCAGTTGGGTGAAGCGCGCGCTTGAAGATCGCCCCAATGTGAAGGTCATCTTCGTTTCTGGGTATGCGGAGGAGTCGCTGTCGGAAACGCAGGCGCGCATCCCCAATTCGGTTTTCCTGCCCAAGCCATTTTCGCTGAATGATCTGACGGCGACGGTGCAAGGGCAGATGCACTGAGGCTGGGCTGTCCCGACCATGCCGGCGCCAGGCGGGCGGATAGGCCGTTCACTCGGCCAGCTCGCTGTAAATCGCAAAGTCGCGGGCACAATGCTCGCGCAGGATTGCCGCGACCCTTTTGGACAAGGTGGGAGCTCCGGCGGGGGAAACATTTTCGACCGGCAGCGAAATCGCGGTTCCGAGACGCTTTTCGAGGAACGTCACGAACAGATCCATCCGCTCGTAGCGGAAGATGTAGTCGACGGGGCGAAACCCCTCCGGTTTGAGAAAGACCGCCTGCGATCCGACCTTGGCGAATTCGGGTTGCTCGGACTGGCAATACCCCAGAACGAAGTCATCGAAACTCATCTCTCTGGTCGACTTCTCCGGCACCTCACCGTCCCGCCGGCGATAGCGATACCAACTGCTGAGCCAGGCCTCGGGCTCTCGCATCAATGCCGTTGTCGCGAATCTTTCGCCAATGCTGTCGCCCAGAAACGGCGCCATCTGGCGCTGATATTTCTGCATGTTGGTATGCTTGAGATGCGCGGGACGCGAGACAATGACAGCGGCCAGAGGGGTCAGCGAGCTCTCGATTGCCGTTGATGCCGTCTTGGGTGTCGCCAGAAACACCAGCCCTTGCCGCCAGAACACCAACATCAACAGTCTCCGATCGTTTGCTTTTTTTCTGCTGTCTGCCCAAAGCGATAACTATTCCTTAATCCTTATGAGAAAAAGCTGGGTTGTGAAGAATTTGATTGAAGTGTTCTCGTTTTGCCCTCATCTTGGCGAAACAAAGCGAGAACACCTCGGGCGATTGCCGCGACCATGCGGCTGTGAAATAAGGGGAATGAAGATGGCAGTGGCAAACCTTTTTGAGTTGGACGGAAAACGGAACATGGACAAGAAAGACGCTGACAAGGCCAAGGCGCTGGAATCGGCCCTGGCGCAGATCGAGCGTCAGTTCGGCAAGGGCTCGATCATGAAGCTGGGCGACAATCCCATCATGGATGTCGCAGCCACGTCGACTGGATCGCTGGGTCTGGACATCGCGCTGGGCATCGGTGGTCTGCCGCAGGGCCGGATCGTCGAGATTTACGGGCCGGAAAGCTCTGGCAAGACCACGCTGACGCTGCATGTGGTGGCCGAGGCGCAGAAATCGGGCGGCGTCTGTGCCTTTGTCGATGCCGAACATGCGCTCGACCCGCAATATGCCAAGAAGCTGGGCGTCAATCTGGACGAATTGCTGATCAGCCAGCCGGACACCGGCGAGCAGGCGCTGGAGATTGTCGACACGCTGGTGCGCTCGGGGGCGGTCAATGTGATCGTGGTCGACTCGGTCGCGGCGCTGACCCCCAAGGCCGAGATCGAGGGTGACATGGGCGACATGCAGATGGGCAGTCAGGCCCGCCTGATGAGCCAGGCCATGCGCAAGCTGACCGCCAGCATCGGGCGCAGCAACTGCATGGTGATCTTCATCAACCAGATCCGCATGAAGATCGGCGTGATGTTCGGCAGCCCGGAAACCACGAGCGGGGGCAATGCGCTGAAATTCTATGCCAGCGTGCGTCTGGACATCCGCCGCACGGGCTCGATCAAGGACCGCGACACGGTGACCGGCAACACGACCCGGGTGAAGGTGGTCAAGAACAAGGTGGCGCCGCCCTTCAAGGAGGTCGAGTTTGACATCATGTATGGCGAGGGCATCTCGAAAACCGGCGAGATCGTCGATCTGGGCGTCAAGGTCGGCGTCGTCGAGAAGTCGGGCAGCTGGTATTCCTATGGCGACGAACGCATCGGTCAGGGCCGTGAAAACGCGAAACTTTTCCTGAAGACCAATCCGGCGGTCGCCAAGGAAATCGAGGACAAGATCCGTTCGGCCAATGGACTGGATTTCGCGATGGCGGGCGAAGAACGGGAAGCTGTTCTGGACGACTGACCGCCCACTAAGGTCAATGAAAAGGGCCGGTTCCGCAAGGGCCGGCCCGATTTTCATTGGCAATGGACAGGGCATTGCGGGGAAGCTAAACGGGAAGCTGAAACGCCCATCCGTGTCTTGGAAGGACCCCTCCGCAATGCCAAGTTTGAACGACATCCGCTCGACCTTCCTCGATTTTTTCGCCCGCAACGGGCACAAGGTGGTGGAAAGCTCGCCGCTGGTGCCGCGCAATGACCCGACGCTGATGTTTGCCAACTCGGGCATGGTGCAGTTCAAGAACTGTTTCACCGGGGTCGAGACGCGGGATTACAAGCGGGCGACGACGGCGCAGAAATGCGTGCGGGCGGGCGGCAAGCACAATGACCTCGACAATGTGGGTTACACCGCGCGGCACCACACGTTTTTCGAGATGTTGGGCAACTTCAGCTTTGGCGACTATTTCAAGGAGCAGGCCATTGCCTTCGCCTGGGAATTGCTGACGAAGGACTTCGCCATCAACAAGGACAAGCTGTGCGTCACCGTCTATCACACTGACGATGAGGCCGCCGGCATCTGGAAAAAGGTGGCGGGGCTGCCTGAACACCGGATCATCCGCATCGCCAGCGACGACAACTTCTGGCGGATGGGGCCGACGGGCCCGTGCGGGCCGTGCACCGAGATCTTCTATGACCATGGCGACCATATCTGGGGTGGCCCGCCCGGCAGCGCCGATCAGGACGGCGACCGCTTCATCGAGATCTGGAACAACGTGTTCATGCAGAACGAGCAGTTCGCGGACGGCCGTCTGGTGCCATTGGAGATGCAGAGCATCGACACCGGAATGGGGCTGGAACGGATCGGCGCGCTGTTGCAGGGTAAGCACGACAACTATGACACCGACCTGATGCGCAGCCTGATCGAGGCGAGCGCTCATGCGACCAGTGCTGACCCTGATGGCCCCGGCAAGGTTCACCACCGGGTGATCGCGGACCATTTGCGCTCGACCTCGTTTCTGATTGCCGATGGGGTGATGCCGTCGAATGAGGGGCGTGGCTATGTCCTGCGCCGGATCATGCGCCGTGCGATGCGCCATGCCCACATGCTGGGCGCCAACGATCCGGTGATGCACAAGCTGGTGCCGACGCTGGTGCGGCAGATGGGCGGGGCCTATCCTGAACTGACCCGCGCCCAAAGCCTGATTGAAGAGACGCTGCGGCTGGAGGACACCCGGTTCCGCACCACGCTGGACCGCGGGCTGAAGCTCCTGGATGACGAGCTGGCGCGGCTGCCGGAGGGGGCTGAACTGCCCGGCCCGGCGGCCTTCAAGCTCTATGACACCTATGGCTTCCCGCTGGATCTGACGCAGGATGCGTTGCGCGAAAAGGGCAAGGCCGTCGATGTGGCGGGGTTCGAGGCCGCGATGGACGAGCAGCGCAAGAAGGCGCGCGCGGCTTGGGTCGGCACCGGCGAGGCCAAGGATGCCAGGATCTGGTTCGAACTGGCCGAGGCGAATGGTGGCACCGAGTTTCTGGGCTATGACACCGAAACCGCCGAAGGTCAGGTGCTGGCGCTGGTCCGCGACGGGGTGGCGATCGGGGCGGCCGAAGCCGGGACAGCTGTGCAGATCGTCGTCAACCAGTCGCCCTTTTATGCCGAAAGCGGCGGGCAGGTTGGGGATGCAGGCTTTATCCGCACCCAGACCGGCACGGCAGAGATCACCGATGTCAAGAAATCGGCGGGGGTGTTCATTCATATCGCCCGGGTAACCGACGGTGCCATCACCAAGGGTCAGCCGGCCAAGCTGGAGGTGGCGCATGGCCGCCGTAGCCAGATCCGCGCCAACCACTCGGCGACCCACCTTCTGCACGAGGCGCTGCGCCGCGCCTTGGGCGATCATGTGGCGCAGCGCGGTTCGCTCAACGCGCCGGACCGGTTGCGGTTTGACTTCAGCCATTCGCAGGCGATGACGGCGGCCGAATTGCAGCAGGTCGAAGCCGAGGTGAATGACTTCATCCGGCAGAACAGCCCGGTCGAGACACGGATCATGACGCCCGACGATGCCCGCGGCATCGGGGCGCAGGCGCTGTTTGGCGAGAAATATGGCGACGAGGTGCGTGTGGTGTCGATGGGCACGCTGGAAGGGTCGGGCAAGGGCGCCGATTTGCGGACCTATTCGCTGGAGCTGTGCGGCGGCACCCATGTGTGGCGCACCGGGGACATCGGGGCTTTCGTCGCACTTGGCGAAAGTGCCTCGTCTGCCGGCGTGCGGCGGTTCGAGGCGCTGACCGGGCAGGCGGCGCTGGACTACTTGCGGGGGCAGGAGGCGCGGTTGGCCGACGTGGCGGCAGTGCTGAAAGCGTCGCCCGCCGAAGTGGGCGAGCGGGTCCGCGCCTTGGCCGACGAGCGGCGCGCCTTGCAGAACGAGGTGGCGCAACTGCGCCGCGAACTGGCGATGGGTGGCAGCGGAAACGGGCCGGACATCAAGGAAATCAATGGGGTAAAGCTGATTGCTCAGGTGCTTTCGGGTGTCACAGGCAAGGATCTTCCCGGGTTGATTGACGAGATGAAGGCGCGACTTGGCTCGGGTGCGGTGGTGCTGATCGCCGACACGGGCGGCAAGCCCGCGGTGGCGGCGGGGGTCACCGCTGATCTGACGGGCCGCATTTCGGCCGTGACGCTGGCCAAGGCGGCGGTTGAGGCGCTGGGCGGCAAGGGTGGCGGCGGGCGGCCGGATATGGCGCAAGGCGGGGGCGCGGATATCGCGCTTGCAGATGCGGCGTTGAAGGCGGTCTTGGCCGCGCTGGAGGATTGAGATGCCGGGAGCCTATTGGATTGCCCATGTCAAAGTGACCGACCCTGAAGCCTATGGCAAATACGCAGCCCTTGCCGGGCCGGCGATTGCGGCCCATGGCGGCAAGTTTCTGGCGCGGGGCGGGCGCTATGTGCAATTGGAAGGCACTGACCGCGAACGCAATGTCGTGGCCTATTTCCCAAGTCTTGAGAAGGCCGTGGAATGTTATCATTCCGAGGCCTATTCGGCGGCGCGGGCCCACGCGAAAGGGGCCTGCGAGCGCGATCTGATGGTGGTCGAAGCGGCTGAGTGACGCCCCTTCAGGCAAGAAAAAACCCGCCTTTCGGCGGGTTTCTTTTCAGGCGCTGCGCGATTGGCGCTTGCGGTCGTTCGGGTCCAGATAGCGCTTGCGCATCCGGATGTTCTTGGGCGTGACCTCGACCAGTTCGTCATCGTCGATATAGGCGATCGACTGTTCCAGCGACAGTTTCACGGGCGTGGTCAGGCGGACGGCTTCGTCGGTGCCGGACGCGCGGACGTTGGTCAGTTGCTTGCCCTTCAAGGGGTTCACTTCCAGATCGTTGTCGCGGTTATGCTCGCCGATGATCATGCCGGTGTAGACCTGTTCCTGCACGCCGATGAAGAAGTGGCCGCGGTCTTCCAGTTTCCACATCGCGTAAGCCACCGAAACGCCGCTTTCCATCGAGATCAGAACGCCCTGGCGACGCCCTTCGATCGGGCCCTTGTAGGGGGCCCAGTCGTGGAACACGCGGTTCAGAACGCCGGTGCCGCGGGTGTCGGTCATGAACTGACCGTGATAACCGATCAGGCCGCGCGAGGGCACATGGGCGATGATGCGGGTCTTGCCGACGCCGGCAGGCTTCATCTCGACCATTTCGCCCTTGCGCGGGCCGGTCACCTTTTCGATCACGGCGCCGGTGTATTCATCATCGACGTCGATGGTAACCTCTTCCAAGGGCTCGCATTTGACGCCGTCGATGTCGCGGAAGATCACGCGCGGGCGGCTGATCGACAGCTCAAACCCTTCGCGGCGCATGTTCTCGATCAGAACGCCCATCTGCAATTCGCCGCGGCCCGACACTTCGAAAGCGTCACCACCGGGGGTGTCGGCAACCTTGATCGCCACGTTGACTTCGCTTTCGCGCATCAGGCGTTCACGAATGACGCGGGACTGCACCTTGTTGCCGTCCTTGCCGGCCAGCGGCGAATCGTTGATGCCAAAGGTGACGGTGATGGTCGGCGGGTCGATCGGCTGGGCGGGCAGGGGGATGTCCAGCTCCAGCGCGCAGAGCGTATCGGCCACGGTGGCTTTCGACATGCCGGCCAGAGTGACGATGTCACCGGCGATGGCCTCGTCAATCGCGGTCTGGTTCAGGCCGCGGAAGGCCAGAACCTTGGTGACGCGGAACTGTTCGAGCTTCTCGCCGGTGCGCGACAGGGCTTTCAGGGTTTCGCCGACCCGCAGCGTGCCGGATTCGACACGGCCCGTCAGGATGCGCCCGATGAACGGGTCGGCCGACAGGGTGGTCGCCAGCATGCGGAACGGCAAGCCAGCATCCTTGACCTGGCGCGGGGCTGGGACATGGGCCACGATCATGTCAAAGAGCGCGTCGAGGTTCTTGCGCGGCCCGTCAAGGTCAAGATCGGCCCAGCCGGCACGGCCCGAGGCGTAGATATGAGGGAAATCAAGCTGTTCGTCGGTGGCGCCGAGATTGGCAAAAAGGTCAAAGACCTCATTCAGGGCGCGGTCGGGTTCGGCGTCGGGCTTGTCGACCTTGTTCAGCACGACAATTGGGCGCAAACCCAATGCCAAGGCCTTGGCGGTCACGAA
>JANMCI010000207.1:0-15129 GCA_031361245.1 Rhodobacterales bacterium | reverse complement strand
TCCGCCTGCAGCGGGCGTGGTGAAGCTTGCTGCCGTGGGCAGACGAAGCTGGTTGTTTTCAACCAGAATCTCCGAGGCTCCCGCGAAAGTCCCGGCGCTGTTGAACTGCAATTGGGTGGTTGACCCGCCCGGCGCTCCACTGCCTCCGGCTGCGTTGAGGGTGGCGCCGGACATCGACAGATTGCTGCCCAGCGTGATTGGTGCGATGTCGCCGGTTGCGCCGCGCCCGAACAGCTGCGACGTCCCCAGCGCCACATCAGTCGGTCCCGCCGCACCCGCCGTGGCATTGGCCTTTACCGTGTTGGCGGCCATGGTGGCCATCTTCGCGTTGGTCACCGCATTTGCTGCGATTGTCAGCACCAGCGAACCCGCCGCGTTCGTCACATCGCCGGTATGGGCCGGCTCCTGCGCGGCCAACTGGGTGCCGGTGGCCTGCGTGGACAGGTTCACCGTCGACGCCGTGGCAAGCGTGCCCAGGCCCGACACATCACCGGCGGAAATCGCCAGCAGGCTTTTGACCTGCGCCGACGTCAGATCGCCAGGCGCTGCCGTGGCCCCGGTGTTGTTACCCTTCAGCGTATTGGCAGCAACCGTGGCAAGTTTGGCATTGCTGACCACCCCCGCCCCGATTGTCAGCGCCAACGAACCCGCCGAACTGGTCACGTCACCCGTATGGGCCGGAGCCTGCGCTGCCTGAAGCGTGCCGGACGCCTGGCTTGTCAGGTTGACAGCCGAAGCGGTCGCCAGCGCCCCCAGACCCGACACATCCGCTGTGGTCAAAGCCAGCCGGTCATAGGGCGAACGGGTGAATTTGGCCCCCGCCACCTTGGACAGCCCGACGTTCCGCAAGGTCACCGTCGGAGCGCGGCTTGCGGTGGTGTCGTTGAACTGGAACGACAGCCGCATCACCGCATTGGTGCCCAGCGTCGTGATCGACACCGGATCGACCGCCGTGAACTCAACCACATAGGTCTTGAAGCCCGTCGTGGCATCCAGCCTGGCGTCGGTGCCGCTCAGCACCTGCTTTACCACCGTCGCCGGGCTGCCGCCGCCGTTGTTCTGCAACGTCGCCGAGATCTGCTCCAGAACCCGTCCCGCCGCGGCCGCCTTCATCTCGAATGTCAGCCGCAGCGTCTGGCCCAGCCATTCCACCGGAAACGCCACGTCCTGATCCCAGCTTTGCGCCGTTCCGGCCGTGCCAACGGTAACCCGGGCGTCGTACTGCCCGACCGAACCATAGGCATCCTGCACCCGGTCCACCGTGACCGACCCGGTGGAGCCGCGCAGCGTCCACTTGTTCGCCACTTCCTGCGCGCCGCTGGTCACCGTTGCCGTGGTTGAAAGCCACCTGTCGTAAGCACCGTTCTGCACATAGTTCTCATACGGCACCAGATTGGCGCCCCGGTCTGCAAAGCGCTTGATCTGGACCGACCCGCTATAGCTGACCTCCGGGAACTCCAGATAGGGCCGGTCCGCCGCCTGCGCCGTAAACGCCGCCCAAAGGTAATCGTCCACCTCGACCAGCCAGTTCTGGTCGGTGTAGGATGTATCGCGCTTGAACACATTGAAACCGGGGCAATTGCGAACTCCGGTGCGCCCGACCGGATAAGTCGGGTACAGCCCGTTGCTGGGTGCCGCTAGGCCCTTCACATGCAGCTTGCCGATCTTCAGGCTCGACGTCGGGCTGACCGTGGTCAGCAATGACGGCACCGCTGTCGATTGATACCCCGCCCGCGCCATCCGTACCACGGCCGTGTTGTCGGTCGACATCCGCGTGTTCAGCACGTTCAGCGAATGTACGGTGACCGAAGCGCTGTCCAGACCGACATAGCCGAAGTTGGTCGTCGTGCAGTCGACGCCTTCAATGTGCAGCGAGTTGATGACAAGCCCCTGCAGCCCCTCAAAACGCACCGGATAGCCTTTGTAGGCCCCGTGCTCGACGTTCAACTGGCCAATAAAACCTCCCGCCCCCTGTCCGGTCAGGCAGAACCCGCCTTCCGGCGCATAGGTCGTGCCGCCATTAATGTACAGGTTCAGCCAGACCGAGCCGGTCCGCGATGTGCCCCGAATGTCCACGGCGCGGTAGCTGTGTGCGACGATCTC
The DNA here is from genome assembly GCA_031361245.1 of Rhodobacterales bacterium. Classification (GTDB taxonomy): domain Bacteria; phylum Pseudomonadota; class Alphaproteobacteria; order Rhodobacterales; family Rhodobacteraceae; genus Stagnihabitans. Next base: position 13,026 of record JANMCI010000207.1, on the reverse strand, counting down.
CAGAGTGCCATAGGTGACCGAGAATTCGCCCGAACCATAGTCGCTGATCGCCGTGCCGACGTTGTCGAACACCACCTCATCAATGACCGAGCCGCGCTGCAGGGTCAGGCTCAGCCCACGGGTGTCAAGACCGACGCGCTGGTCCTGCGTCTCGGTGCCGGTCAGGGCATCGTAGGCGATCTGGACCCCCCGCACCGATGACGAACGCCCCGGTGCGATGACGGCTTGCCCCACGGGAATCGAGCCGGACAGGCCAAGAATCTTGGTGCGCAGGGTGCCGCGGTCATTGTTGCCAATCAGCGTGGCGTTGTCCCAGGCCAGCGTCGAGCCGACCGCATAGATGCCACCCGACATGTAGACCGTTGCGGAGTAGCTCAACGCGGCAGTGATGGCGCTGACCATGTTGGTCGTTCCGGGATTGGTATTCTGTGCCCAGTGATCGGGATAGGCGTAGCCCAGCGGAACCCAGCCGGGCAGATCGCCGATCGCGGTCCCGGTGCTGATATAGCGATAGGAATAGCCTGCCGCATCGATGATCGCCCCCACCGCCGGGGTCTTGCCGCTGGCCCAGCTGACAAAGGCCGCGCGGGTGCCGAACCCCGCGTAGTCTTGCACCGTGCCGCCCCCCGACATCCCGACATTGGTGGCGGACATCGTTCCGGTGATCGTGTTGGCGCTGAGGCTGATCGTCTTGTTGGTCAGTGTCTGCGTGGCGCTGTCCAGCACCATCGTGCCGCTGGCATTGGGCGCGGTGACGGTGCGTGTCGTGCCGGTCGTGATCCCCGACAACTGGAATTTGGCCTGCTTGGTCGCATCGCCATCGTCCTGCAGGGTGAACGCTGCATCCGAGAAGGTCGATCCGCCGCCGCCAGAGCCGATCAGATCAACGCTGGTGCCATTTTGACGCGCGCGAAACTTCGCGGCCGTGCTGTCATACCACATTTCGCCATCAACCGGGACCGGCAGATCGCCGGCAGCCGGCGTCAGGCGCAGACCTTTCTGTACTTTCGTGCGCCCCGTTGCTCCATCAAAGGCGACGGCATCGTTGAACGTCGCACCGTCGGCACTGACCTTGATCGCAAAATTGTCGCTGCCGGTCGTGCCCATTTCGGCCCGGCCCGAAAAGCCGGTCTGAAACAGCAGACTGGCCGTATCGGCGGCGGCGGCCTTGTTGACCTTCAGCTGATGGCCTGCGCCGGCGTGGGAGAACAGGGACGCGGGCGAAGATACCGCCAGCCGGTTGGTCGCATCAGGGGTGGCAGAAACGCCAAGCTGGGCAAAGATCGCCGGATTTTCCGCGGCCGATGACCAAACGCTACCATCATGGACAACCGGCGTCGCCTCATCGACGACATAGGCCGTCCAGCCCACTTTGGGCGGATAGAATTCCCACACGATTCCGGTAAAGGTGGTGACATTCCCCACCCGTCCTGCCCAGGCCCCGGTGGCACCGGCAGCGACGATGTGGCAATCACCGAGGGCCGGCAACGTCGGTGGCACTGCGACCGACCGGCTGGCGACCGTCATCTGGACGATCAGATCAAGGATCTTCAACGCCTCGTTATGGGTCACGTGTTTTTGTGCCTGCGAGGGCAGAATCAGGGGCAACGACTGAATGTTCGTTGTATCGGGCATGGATACCTCCGCGGGAACGCCTTGACCCCGAAAGCTAGGTAAACAATCCTTAAACACGGTAACCCCTGCGCGCGGCCCCCCGACCCGCGACGCAACACCTCAGCCCAGCGCCAGCGTTCCGGCAATGGTCCACATCGTCAGACCGACCGCGACTTCCAGCACCACCCAGGCCCGCGGGTCGGCAAAAAACGGCGCAAGACCCCGCGCGCCATAGCCGAGAGCTGCAAAGAAGGTCAGCGACGACAACGCCGCCCCTAGCCCAAAGCCCCATTCATAAGGCACATGCTGCGTCGAGATCGAGCCAAGCAGCACCATCGTGTCCAGATACACATGCGGATTGGCCCAGGTCAGCAGCAGGCTGGTCGCCACCACCTGCCCCAGCGGTACCGCCCCGCCCCCGGCCGGTTTCAGCGCCTCGCCCCCCTTCAGCGCCGCCCCAAAGCGCAAGCCGCCATAGACCAGCAGAAACGCCACGCCCAGCCAGCGCATCGCCATGGTGATCCACGGCAATGCCGTCGTCACCACCCCGAACCCTGCGACCCCGGCCATGATCAAGGTCGCATCCGACACCGCACAAACCGCCACAACGGCCAGCACATGCTCGCGCCGGATGCCTTGCCGCAGCACAAAGGCGTTCTGCGCCCCGATGGCAAGGATCAGGCTCAACCCGGTCAGAAACCCGCTCAACGCCGCTTCAACCACGCTTTGCCCCCCGTTCTGCTTGACCTATGCCAGTGCGTCGCATAATTCCAATTAATCCATTTCAACTTGCATAAGTGTGGCTAATGTTTGACCCCTCCCAGCTTGCCGCCCTGTCCGCCGTTCATCGCCGTGGCTCCTTCGAGCATGCCGCAGCCGAGCTTCACGTCACCCCTTCCGCCATCTCGCAGCGCATCAAGGCGCTGGAAGAGGCGGCGGGCACCCTCCTGATCCGCCGCGGCCAGCCCTGCAGCGCCACCAAAACCGGGCGCCGCCTGGTGCGTCATCACGACGAAATCGCCCTTCTGACCAAAACACTTGCCGAAGATCTTGAAAGCCCCTTCGCCTCGGCGGTCCTGCGGATCGCCATCAATGCCGACAGTCTGGCCACCTGGGTCATGCCCGCCCTCGCCGCCGTTCAGGGCTTCCTTTACGATGTGATCATCGACGATCAGGGCTTCTCGCAGGACCTCCTGAAAAGCGGCGAGGTCGAAGGCGCCATCACCTCGCATCCAGGTCCCCTGCAGGGCTGCGACACCGTGGCCTTGGGCGCCCTGCGCTACCGCGCCACGGCAAGCCCGGCCTTTGTGGAACGCTGGTTTCCCGGTGGCATCACCGCCCGGTCGCTGGCGGCGGCGCCGGCCCTGCGGTTCAACGACAAGGACCGGCTGCAGACCGAGTGGGCCTCCCGCTTCGGCCCGGTGATCAGCCTGCCAAGCCACCGCATTGCGTCCAGCCACGGTTTTGTCGATGCCTGCCTTGCAGGCATTGGCTGGGGCCTGAACCCGCAGGCCATGGTGTTGCAGCACCTCGCCTCGGGGGCGCTGGTGGACCTCGGCCCGGCAAGCCCGCTGGACCTGCCGCTTTTCTGGCAGTTCAACCGCCTGACCTCCCGCGCAACGGCTCCCTTGACCCGGGCCTTGCAACAGGCCGCACAGGCGCTGTGATCAGGCGCGCAGCATGTCGATCGCTGCCATCCCGCGCCCCATCACTCCAGCAGGGCTGCCACGTCCTCGGGGATGTCGAAATTGTGGGTGACGGTCTGCACGTCGTCATCTTCTTCCAGCATGTCGATCAGCTTCATCAGCTTCTGCGCCGTCTCCAGATCGACTTCGGTCAGGGTCTGCGCCTTCCAGATCAGCTTGCTTTCCGTCGATTCCCCCAATGATTTTTCCAGAGCATCGGAAACCGCATTCAGATCCTCGACCGAGCAATAGATCCAGTGGCCGTCCTCGTCGCTTTCCACATCGTCGGCACCGGCATCCAAAGCCGCCATCATCACGTCATCGGCCGACCCGACCGCAGCCGGATAAGAGATCTCTCCAACCCGGTCAAAGCCATGCGACACCGATCCGGTCTGGCCCATGTTGCCACCGCATTTGGTGAAATAGCTGCGCACATTGCTGGCCGTCCGGTTCAGGTTGTCGGTCATCGCCTCGACGATGATCGCAATCCCGTTGGCGCCATAGCCTTCATAGCGGATTTCCGTGTAGTCCGCCCCGTCGCCCATCTGGCTCTTCTTGATGGCACGGTCGATGACGTCCTTGGGCATCGACACCGCCATGGCCGCCTTGACCGCCAGCCGCAGCCGCGGGTTCATGTCCACGTCCGGCATCCCCATCCTGGCTGCAACGGTGATTTCCTTGGCCAGCTTGGAAAACACCTTGGAGCGCGCCTTGTCCTGCTTGCCCTTGCGGTGCTGGATATTCGCCCATTTCGAATGGCCTGCCATGACCCGTCACTCCGATCAGATTTCGGGCTTGGGCTTACACCAGCCAGAGGAATGGGCGCAACCCCGTCAAGACATGGCGATGGGAGCGAAACCTTTGAGCCGACTTGTCATCCGGCCATGATGAGCGGCAGATTTGCGCGCAACCAACAAACACCAAAGTCGCTGTTCATATGCTTCAATTCGCCCGCGAGGTTCTTCTCTGACTCGACCTCGTCATCCACTTCGCTCTGCTGCCCAGCTTTCCGCCGCAGCGCATAGTTGCCAAGCGCGTGCACGGTCCGCAAATCCGGACAGCGCGTTTCCGGCGGCTGCCCCAGCATCCGGCTTGACGGCATTGCCAGCGCCGCGGCGATTTCGTCAATCAGGGTCTGGTAGGCGTGGAACTCCCCGCTGTCTTGCACCGCGTCCGTCGTTGTTTCCATCGGGGCCGGGCCGATCCAGATGGTCTTGTCCGTTATCTTGCGCAGTTTACCGACCGTTTTCTCGGTCAGTCCCTGATCGACAGAATTGCCGATGACCTCTTTCATCACGGCCCGCGATATGCCCCGCTCCAATCGCGGCACAAACAACTTCAGCCCGTAGATGACGAATGCATCGTAGTCCCGAGGGTCAATTGATTTATGACCACCGGAAGTGAAGGATATTCTTTTGGCAACCCGCGGATCGATGGAAACCAGCTTCCCGTCGACAGCCCGCAGGCTGCGCATCGTTCCGCCGAGTGAGGCGAAGTACACCAGTTCAACATCGGGGAATTCGCTCTTCACCAATTCCCAGCCCAGTTTCAGACTGGCCGTGTGGCTGGAGCCGATAATGCAGATCTTCAATTTACACCTTTGGTCCAAATGCAGACAAGATCGCCTCTTCGCAAACCAGATCATCGTTGGATTGCTGAGACTCCGCTGTCGGATCGCTTGCGCCTTTCAAGGCATCCCCAGCAGGTGCCACGACGGCTTCCCCGAACCTTGCTTTTTGTCCGTTGAAGAACTGGGTCATCACATGTGCGACGCCCTCTCGCAGAACCGACCTCTTGTTTTCGGCGAAAAATCTGCCGCCATAGACTGGTGCCGTGATGATCTCGTAAGACGGGAAATAATCAACCAGCTCGTTTCTTGCCGCCACATCTCCAGCGACGGCGCGCAGAACGCTCTTGGAATAGGTCGTCGCGACAAGAACGTGATCATCCGTCGCCGTCGCGGTAAGGGGCACCGGCGAGACTGTCAGAAGCACCCGCAGCTTGGGGTTGATCCCGTGCATGGTTGCCAGAGCCGATTCCAGCGACTTCGCAATGTTGGGATAGGTTTCATTCACAAAAACATGGGCATCGGGGTCGAACTCACCCGCCGCAGTACCGGGGCAAATGGCATACTCATAGGTCTGGCTGGCATGGCGCCAGCTTTCGGTCAGGCCCAGAGTAAAGACAAAGACATCCGACTTTCGAATGGCGTCCCCGAAAGCCCGGATGGTCAAATCCCTGCTCTCGCGCATCTCTTGCGCGCTTTCAAATCCGTCAGGCTCGATTGCCGGGCGGAACGGGTCATAAAAGCGCCCTGCCGCCTCCCAGACTTCGTCGGGCGACGCGTCGCCACCAGTCGCCCAATCACACCACTGACGCAAAATGTTGGTCGTATAGATGTTTCCGGTCCGGGCGGAAAAGACGCGGTAATTGAAGGTTTCAATTCCAGCATTCCCAAGCCCTGCCGGCGGAGGCTCCATGTTTGTCCAGCTGTAACCGCGTTCCAGCAAAGCCCGGCCGAAATGCTGGGCAAAACATGAGCCAAACGTCACGACTTTGTCACCAGGTGCAACTTCCCACTTCGGGAGCCACAACTCATCGATATCCAGTGCGTTGCGCTTGCCCACAGCTGGCGACCAGAAGTTGCGTCCGGGCAGGTCAGCATAGGGATTCATGATATCAACCAAGAATTGTTTTTTGGAGGCCTACCACCGTCGAAACCACAGGTCAACCTGGTCGTTAACCCACTAAAACAAAACAGTATTTCTGGCGGTCCGCGGCTGCAGAGTGGCGATTCCGGGATTGCGGGGGGCAGCGCATCCAAAATCCTTCCTCCCAAAGCGGCCCAACTTTGCCAAAGCGGTTTTGGAATCCTTTCATTCTGGTTAATGAAAAGTGGTAACTAGCTGTTGGTAAACACTAAAACAGGATGTCGTCAAGTGCGACGTCACCCGATTTGCCCCTCGCCCCGCCTTCCTCTATAAGCCTGCCCCATGACCCAGAACCCGCCAAACCTCCGCCCCGACCTCGCCCGCTCTTTCGTCCCCGACACGCGGCGCGAGGGCCAGCCGACCATCGGCATGGTTTCGCTTGGCTGCCCCAAGGCGCTGGTGGACAGCGAACGCATTCTGACCCGGTTGCGGGCCGAGGGGTACGCGATTTCTTCGGACTACCGCGGGGCGGAGGCGGTCATCGTCAACACCTGCGGCTTTCTCGACAGCGCCAAGGCCGAGAGTCTCGAGGCGATTGGCGAGGCGTTGCAGCAAAACGGGCGGGTGATCGTGACGGGCTGCCTTGGGGCCGATCCGGCCTACATCACCGGCGCCCATCCCAAGGTGCTGGCGGTGACGGGTCCTCACCAATACGAAGCGGTGCTGGATGCGGTTCACAAGGCGGTGCCGCCGTCTCCGGATCCGTTCATCGACCTTTTGCCGGCCACCGGGGTTTCCCTGACCCCGCGCCATTACAGCTATCTGAAGATCTCCGAGGGCTGCAACCATCAATGCAAGTTCTGCATCATCCCCGACATGCGCGGCAGGTTGGTCAGCCGCCCCGCTCATGCGGTTCTGCGAGAGGCTGAGAAGCTGGTCGAGGCGGGGGTCAAGGAGTTGCTGGTGATCTCGCAGGACACCTCGGCTTACGGGGTGGACCGCAAGCATGACCTGTCGCCCTGGAAGGGCGGCGAGGTCAGGGCCCATATCACCGATCTGGCCCGCGAGATGGGAAAACTGGGGGCCTGGGTCCGGCTGCACTATGTCTATCCCTATCCGCATGTCCGCGACCTGATCCCCCTGATGGAAGAAGGGTTGGTCCTGCCTTACCTCGACATCCCGTTCCAGCATGCCCATCCCGACACCCTGCGCCGCATGGCCCGGCCTGCCGCCGCCGCCCGCACGCTGGACGAGATCGCGGCGTGGCGGGCCGCCTGCCCGGACATCACGCTCCGCTCAACCTTCATCGTCGGCTATCCCGGCGAGACGGATGCGGAGTTCCAGACCCTGCTGGACTGGATGGATGAGGCCCGTCTCGACCGTGTCGGGTGCTTCAAATATGAAAACGTCGCCGGAGCCCGGTCGAACGCCCTGCCGGACCATGTGCCGGAAGAGGTGAAACAGGAGCGGTGGGAGCGGTTCATGGAGAAGGCACAGGCCATCTCGGAGGACAAGCTGGCCCAGAAAGTCGGCCGCCGCCTGCAGGTCCTCGTGGACGAGGTCGACGCGGAAGGCGCCACCTGCCGCACCATGGCCGACGCCCCGGAAATTGACGGCAACCTGTTCATCGATGCGGGATTCGAGGCACTGAAACCCGGCGATCTGGCCATGGTCGAGGTCGAGGAAGCCGGGGAGTACGACCTGTGGGGGCGGCTGATCTAGCGGAATCCGAGGCATGTCCGCGAGATGTCGCTTTTGACGACATCGTGTTTTTCCCATTATTACCAACACGGTAGAGATTTCCATTAACCAGATGGAAAGGTTTCGTCGCGCGACATTCGACCGGGATTTGCCGGGATTTGCCGGGGCGGGTGACCCCTTGGTCCGCCAGCGGCCCGGCAGGCTGCGACACCGCCATGACGGGAAGGCGATTTCGGACCGCTGCATGTGAACGCGGTTCCAGCCCCGCCCGTGGCCATGCGGCAGACCCACGCCGCGCGCCTTGCGCTTTCCCTCGTCAAGCGGGCCATTGACCGGCATGTCCAGCGTTTCCGCGCCCGTTTCGGAACAGATGCCAGCCGACCGCAGGCCCGGCTGTCCGAGGTGCTGAATAGCGAAACGGGGGTGGGGCAGGTCCCCGTCACGTCGAGGTTCGTCGAGACGTTCGAGGCAGCGACGGCCAAGCCGCTGGATCCGCGATTTCTGGGATTTGCCGGAAGGGTGCGGTCACTGGCGCAGGGTGGTCGGCCACGTCTGGCAAACCCGGAAGGCGACCTTGCTGTTGCCGGGCGGGTCGACCGCTTTGATCAACCTGGAAACGCCCCGGATCACAGGTTACGGTTGAGTATTTTTGTCATAATTCCCCAAAAGGTTGCGAAAGGCGCCATGTGCAGGTCCACACAGGCGGCGGCCCGTCAATATATGTTGCGGAATGTCAATTCGTGCTATGAATGGGTTGCGGGGACTATCCGCGTAACTCGGGGTCTGAAATGAATATTTCGCGCTTGTTCCTTGTAATCGGTAGCCTTTATTTGGTCGTCGGCATCAGCATTGGCATGTTTATGGGGGGCAGCGGCGACACGACGCTGATCCCGGTTCATGCCCATATCAACCTGCTTGGATTTGTCCTGATGTCGGTCTTCGGGCTGGTCTACCGGCAGTTTCCAGCCATGGCGGACAACGTATTGGGCAAGGTGCATTTCTGGCTGCATCAGGTCGGCGTGATCGTTCTGCTGGTCATGCTGTACATGTTGTTGTCGGGCAGGATCGGGGAAACGGCGATGTTCCCGTTGGCACCCATTGCCGAACTGGCCATCATGATCGGCCTGCTGTGCTTTGTCTACAACCTTTGGCGCAACGCAAAGTGACCGACCGGATGGGCCGGACCGCGGACTGCGGCCCGGCCTAACCGATCAGGATGACCAGCCATGCCACGCCGCCGGCAATCGCCGTCAGGGCCACGGCGGCCGAGCCGCAATCCTTGGCCTTTTTGGCCCGTGGATCAATGTCCTTGCTGATATGGTCCACCACCTCTTCCAGTCCGGTGTTCATCAGCTCTGCCGCAAGGATCAGGAGCCCGAGCGAAAGGATCAGGGCAAGTTCGGTCGTGCTGAGGTCCAGCGACAGGGCGAGGATGGCGGAGAGGAGGTTGACCACGCTCCATTGGCGCAGGGTCTTTTCGGTGGCCCACGCCGCACGCCAGCCGTCGAGCGACCAGATCACGGTGTTGGCAAGACGGCGCGCCTCGGCGGCCAGAAGCTCTTTCATCGTCCCCTCCAATCGCGGCTTTTGGCCATCTGGAGGCATCAGAGCGCAAGTCGGCGCGGCTGTAAATCAGGGCTTCATGGTGCCAGGGCTTCGAGGGGGCCTTTGTTGCGGCAATAGAACGGCAGGGCGGCGGCCTTGGATGTCACGGCAAGCCAGGACTGGCACCGTGCGGACCGACCGCAGCGTGCACAGGTGTCCACAAGGCGGTCAAGTTCGGCGCGGGAATACCAGCCATCTCTGACCGCCTCGATCAGGTTTACCCCCAACGTGCGCGCCATGCCGCGCGTCAGACTGAAGGCGGCTATGATATCAGGGTTGTCCTTCATCGCTCCTTTGCATCAAGGTTCCGTCAGGGTGCCGGAAGCAAGTGCGCCCGACCATGATCCAGATCAACCGCAGCGGATTGCGCTGACGGGCGGGAGCCCTTAACATCGGCCCCATGTTTACCATCGAGCACGATTTCGACGCGACGATCATCACCCTTGTCGATGAGGGGTCGGTGCATCTGGAAGAGGATGTGACGATCGAGGCCTATGAGGATTGTGTGGTGATCCAGCAGGTTGACCCGCAGACCGATGAGCCGATGCGCATCACCCTGTCGATCCGGCAGACCAAGGATCTGGCCGCGGCGCTGGATCTGCCCGAAGGGGTTTACCGGCTGAAATAGACCGCGCGGGGGCAGACCCGGGGGGCGCTGGCAACGGCGGTGACTTGACGGCGCCGGTCCGAACGCTCAGATCAGCGACAACAGAGGTGTCCCATGATCGCAGCCAATCCCGAAGCCCTTGCCTTTCTGTCGCGTCGCCGCTCGCGCCCGGCCAAGCTGTTCACGCGGCCAGTCCCCGACCGGGCGGCGCTGCGCGAGATTGTGACGGTGGCGCTGCGGGTGCCGGATCATGGCAAGCTGACGCCGTGGCGTCTGGTCGTGGTCGAACCGGGGGCGATGGCGCGGCTGGCACGGCTGGCCGAAGAGCGGGCGGTCGAGCTGGGCGGCGACGGCCAGAAGATCGCCAAGGGGCGCGGGCAGTTCGATCAGGGGCATCTGGCCGTCGTGGTGATCTCGGCGCCCAAGGGCGATGCCAAGCCGGTGTCCGAGCAGGTCGCCTCGGCGTCGGCGCTGTGCATGAACCTGTTGAACGCCGCCGAAGCGTCGGGGTGGGGGGCGAACTGGCTGACCGGCTGGCCGGCCCATGACGCGACCTTTTGCGCCCGCGCCTTTGGGTGCACAGGGCAAGAGACGGTGGCAGGCATCGTCCATATCGGCACCCCGGCAGAGGATGGCCCCGACCGTCCGCGTCCGGATCCGGACAGCCTGCTGACATGGGCCGCGACATGATCCTCGGGGATTTCCTCAAGGCGCTGGGGCAGATGGGCGATGGCCGCTTTCTGCGGGTGATGGCGCTGGGGGTGGGTCTGTCGCTGGCGCTGTTGTTCGGGATTTATGCCGTGCTGATCGGGGTGGTGGAGGTCTTTGTGCCCGGCAGCATAACGCTGCCGTTCATCGGTCAGATCGGCGGGCTGACCACGCTGTTCGGCTGGGGGTCGCTGGTGTTGGTGCTGGTGCTGTCGATCTTCCTCATGATGCCGGTCGCCTCGGCGTTCACGGCGTTCTTTCTGGACGAGGTCGCCGATGCGGTCGAGGGGCTGCACTATCCCGCCCTGCCGCCGGCCCAGGGCACCGGGTTTTGGGACGCGCTGGTCGACACATTGGGGTTTCTGGGCCTTTTGCTGGCGGTCAACCTGATCTCGCTGGTAGTCTGGCCCTTTGCCGGGCCGGTGATGCCGCTGGTGAGCTGGGCGATCAACGGCTATCTGCTGGGGCGGGAGTATTTCACCCTGGTAGCCGCCCGGCGTGTGGGGCGGCAGCGCGCGATGGCGCTGCGCCAGCGTTACAATGCGCAGGTCTGGCTTGCCGGTGCGCTGATGGCGGTGCCGCTGGCGTTTCCGCTCGTCAACCTTGTGGTGCCGGTCATCGGAGTTGCGACCTTCACCCATATGTTCCACAGGCTGAACCGGGGCTGAGCCGTCTAGCGATTCATGATCCCGAAGACGTCCAGATCATCAATCCCGATGCCGCCCCACAGGATGACCGCACAGATCAGCGCCCAGATCACCGTGGCAATGATCGTCGTCACCAAAGCCTTCTTGCCCACCACAAAGTCGGACGGCGCAGAGCGCGGCGTGCCGGGCACCACGCTGCCTGCATCGGCCTGAGAGGTGAAGCGCAGTGGCAGCACGCAGAAGAACACCATGAACCAGGTGACCGAATAAAGGACGAGCGCTCCGGTGATTGTCATGACTGTTCCAGTTCGATGAGGGTTCCGTTGAAGTCCTTGGGATGCAGGAACAGCACCGGCTTGCCATGCGCCCCGATCCTGATCTCGCCCAACACCCGTGCGCCCTGCGCCTTCAGCGTATCCCGTGCCGCCGCGATATCGGGGACTTCATAGCACAGATGATGGATCCCCCCCGCAGGGTTCTTGTCCAGAAACCCGGCGATCGGCGAGGCTGCACCAAGGGGCGTCAGAAACTCGATCTTGGTGTTGGGCAGGGCCACAAAGACCACGGTCACGCCGTGCTCGGGCAAATCCTGCGGCAGACCGACCTCGGCCCCGAGGCTGTCACGGTATTGACGCGACGCGGCCTCGAGATCCGGCACGGCAATGGCAACATGGTTCAGGCGGCCAATCATCGGCAGGCTCCTTTTGTTGCGCCCGGTTATGGAAGCCCTGATGCCGATCGGCAAGGGGTGAGGGTATTTCCAACGGGCCCCTGCGACATTAACCCGCGATTAGGGAACTTGTGCTTCCCTGACGGTCAGACCTGCGTCTGGGGGGATGCCATGCCGAACAACCTGACCGTAGAACTGCCCGACCTGCCAAGCCGCGTCATGACCCTGTCGGGTGCGGCGCGCGAGATGTCCGCCGCCCTGCCCTTGCGCGGCATCACCATTCTGGCGGTGGAAGACAGCCGCTTTGCCTCGGAAGCCTTGCGGCTGATGTGTCAGCGGCTGGGCGCGCGGCTGCGGCGGGCGGAAACCATCTTCGCGGCGCGCTCGCATCTGCGCCTTTACAAGCCCAATGTGGTGATCATCGACCTTGGCCTGCCCGACGGCCGGGGTGAGGCGCTGATCCGCGAAATCGTCGTCGGCCCGAACCCGCCCATTGTGCTGGGCACCTCCGGCGATGCGGCCGGGCGCACATCGGCACTGGCGGCCGGGGCCGAGGGGTTTCTGGACAAGCCGCTGGAAAGCCTCGCGGCCTTTCAGGAGGTGCTGCTGCGCCACCTGCCCGAAAAGATCGTCGGCCTGCCGGCGCCCGATGAAGTGCTGACGCCCGACACGCTCGCCCTGCGCGACGATCTGGCCAGAGCCGCAACCCTGATCGAGGCCGGCATCCCGGCTGACGGCCGTGACTATCTGACCGGATTTCTGACCGGCGTCGCGCGCCATGCCCATGATGACGATCTGGCCGGGGCTTTTGGACAAGACGCCCCGTTTGCCGAGCGGCTGGACAATGTGCGCGCGCTGCTTCACCGCAGGCTTGAACGCGCCGATCAGGGATTTGGCGCGGCGCGGTCACCCGACTGACCGCCGGTCGGTTGCAGGGCAAGGGCGCGCCCGGTGATCCTGGCAGCGGGGCGGTGTGGTCACCGGAATGGCCGCTTGTCGGTTGCACTGCGACAGCCCACCCGCTGATCCGGGGCTTGGCGCGACGAGGCCATCTGACTGACCTCCGCTCGGTTGCAGGGCAAGGGCGGGCCTGCTGATCCTGGCATCGGGGTGGTCACCGGAATGGCCGCTTGTCGGT